>JBOGUE010000449.1:0-6365 GCA_050695955.1 Thermomicrobiales bacterium
CCCCTGACTCCTGACTCCCGACCCCGCGAACGGAGTGAGCTGTGACAGACCTGTACCAACGCAGCATCGATCTGATCCTCGCCAATCAGTCGCCGAGCGGGGCGTATGTGGCGAGCCCGACTTTTCCGACGTACCGGTACTCCTGGTTCCGGGATGGGGCGTACATCGCGCATGCGATGGATTTGGTCGGGGAGCGGGCGAGCGCGCGGCGGTTTTACGACTGGGCGCTGGGCGCGGTGGCGGCGCGAACGGAGCAGACCAAGCGGGCGATCGCGGCGGCGGTTCATGGCGTGCCGCCGGCTGAGCTGTTGCTGCATACGCGCTACACGCTCGGCGGGGCGGTCGGTGAGGATGAGTGGCCGAACTTCCAGCTCGACGGCTTCGGCACGCTCCTCTGGGGCGTGAGTGAGCACCTATCAGCCGAAAACGAGACGTTGCCCGATGCCTGGCGCGGGCCGGTCGAATTGGTGGCGCGGTATCTGATGGCGCTTTGGCGGCATCCGTGCTACGACTGTTGGGAGGAGTTCGGCGATCGCGTCCACACGGCGACCCTCGCCGCGCTCTACGGCGGGCTGCGCGCCGCATCCCGGTTGCTGGACGCCGACGCGCCCCGACACGCGGCGGAAGAGATCCGGCGCTTCGTCCTGGTCGAATGCGTCGCGGACGGTTGCCTCTGCAAGTCGGTCGGGAACGCGGCGGTGGACGCGAATTTGCTCCACGTCGCGACACCGTACCGGCTGCTCGAGCCGCACGACCCGATCATGCGCGCCACCGTCGACCAGATCGAGGCCGATTTGCGCCGCGATGGCGGGGTCCGTCGCTATGCGGACGACAGCTACTACGGCGGCGGCGAGTGGGTACTCCTGACCGCCTACCTCGGGTGGCACTACGTCGACCGCGGCGAGCCGGAGCGCGCCACGCCGCTGTTGGCCTGGATCGAGCGCCAGGCAGACCCTGATGGGCATCTACCCGAACAGGTCGCCGTCAACCTCAACCACCCGCACATGCTCCCCGTCTGGAACGACCAATGGGGCACGAGCGCACGCCCATTGTTGTGGTCGCACGCGGCGTATGTGACGTTGGTGGAACATCTGGAACACGCTTCGTTCGTAGGGGCGGGGTCCGCCCCTACGAATCGCGTGCCATAGACCATCCCGATTCGCGTTCGATGTGCTACGATCCCGCTGGATAGATCACCTGTTCTCGTTTGTACTCCCGCTGGCATCCCTGGCCTCCTCGCCCCGCTTGGGTCGCATTGCGGATGGTTGTGCTGTCGTCGGATCAGCGCCTGGTCGTCGATTGCCCGCCCGAGGGTGGGCATCTGCTCGTGTTGGCCGGGCCGGGGAGCGGCAAGACGCTGGTCGTCTGCGAGCGGATCGGCCATTTGCTGCGAGAGGGCCGCGCCGCGCCGGATCAGGTGTTGCCGCTCGCCTTCACCCAGCGCGCTGGGGCGGAGCTGCATGAGCGGATCGCGGCGGCCGGTCACCCCGGCGTCGAGGCAGGGACGATCCATCGCTTTTGCGCGGGGTTGCTCGATCGCCACGGGGCCGCGATCGGCTTCAAGCCTCCGTTGCGCATCGCCGACGAGCCGCGGCAGATGGCGGCGCTGCGCCGCGCCGTGGCGGAGGCGTTCGGCCGCCCGATCGCCGACAAGGCGCTGCGCCAGGTGCGCACGGCAATCAGCCTGCGCAAGCGCACCGGCGCCGACATCTGGGACAACCGGCACGACGACCCCTTCCCCGGTGACGCGATGCGCCGACTCGACGAAGCGTATTGCCAGGAGCTGACCAAGGAACGCGCGCTCGACTTCGAGGATCTGATCAGCGGCGCCATCCGCCTGCTCCGCGACGACGAGCCGACGGCCGAAATCGTGCGCAACCGCTACCGGTACGTCTTCGTCGACGAGTTCCACGACCTCTCGCCCGAGCAGTTCGAGCTGCTGCGGTTGCTCGCCCCGGCCCGCGCGCCGGGCCGGCAGGTGATGGCCGTCGCCGATCCCCAGCAGGCGATCTTCGGCTTTCGCGGCGCGGACGCCATGATGATGATCGACCGCTACACGCGGGAGTACGACCCGCGCTTCCACCGGCTGACTGCCAACTACCGGTCGGCCGAGGCGATTGTGCGCGCCGCCGGACGGCTCCTGCCGAAGGACGGCGTGGCGATCGTCAACCCGGGTGGACAGGAGGTCACCTGCTTCGGTTGCGAGTCGGACGACGAGGAGGCGTCGGGGCTGGCCGGTTGGATCGAGCGCGCCCGCGCCAGCGGCTACTCATACGACGACATGGCCGTCCTCTATCGCACCAACTATCGGGCCAACCCCGCCGAACAGACGCTGCTACGGCGCGGCATCCCGTTGCGGCGGGTGCAACACAACCGCTTTTTCAATCAGCCGGCTGTGCAGGAAGCGTTGCGCTACCTCGATCTGATCGCGGCGATGCACGACGAGGGCTTCGTGCCGGCCCTCAACTGGCCGCGGGTGATCGTCGACGAGCCGACGATGATCGATTTGCGTCGCCTCGCCGCGGACGCCGGCCTGCCTTTGAGCGAATTGGCGGCGCATCCCGAGATCTTGCGGGGACGGGTGAGTCCGCTGACGCGCGTTGCGATCGAGGAGTTCACGCGGGACGTCGCCGCCGAGCTGCTGCCGCTGGCGGACCGGGCGATCGACCAGATCAGCGCCCGCCTGCTGGCGATCCTCAGTCGCCGCCGCGATCCGGTCCCGACGGCGCAACGGGCCGAATTGATCGACACCCTCGAGTACCTGGGCGACCGCACCGAGCCGTTCGCCGACGCGCTCGACGCGGCGTTGCGCACCGGACGACCAATCGCCGTCGTACCCAATGACAACCTCGACAGCGGCGCGGGTGCGGTCATCCTGCGTTGGGTCTGCGCGCGCTATCTCGACCATCCGGTCGTGGAGGGAAATCCGCCCGACGGCGCCTTCGTGATCCGACTTGGCGTGAACGAACCGCCGGGGCGGGATGGGTTGGGGTTAGGTCCGTGGGCGACGCGTACGGTCATGTTCGGTGTCGCGGCGCAGGCGTGGCGGCTCGGCCAAATGCTCCTCATGCGCCGCGAGCCGGCCGATATCGGCCGCTACGTCGTGCTCGACCTCGAAACGACGAGCACGCACGCGCACACGACCGAGATCCTCGAAGTCGCCGCGGTGCGGGTCGATCCGGCAACAGGCGCGCGCGACCAGTTCGTTACCTACGTGCGTCCGCGTGACCGCTCGTCCCTGACGGAGACGGGCGAGCAGTTGCACGGCCTCACCTGGGCGCAGCTACGCGACGCGCCGCCTCCCGAAGATGTGCTGCCGGATCTGCTCGCCTTCCTCGGCGACGACACGATCGTCGGCCACTACGCCGAGGCGTTCGACGTCCAAATCGTGCGCCGGCTGGCCCGCGAGCTCGGGATGCCGGCGCCGGCGAACCCCGTGCTCGACACCTGCCTGTTGGCGAAGCGCCTGCTGCCGGACGAGGGTCACCGTTTGCGGGACCTGGCGGTGCGCTTCGGGGCGGGCGAGGTGCAGACGCACCGCGCCGCCGCCGACGCCGCGCTCACGATCGACATCCTCGACGGCCTGATGACCGCTCTGCGCCGGGATAAGGAGGTGGGCGCGCTGACCGAGGCGCTGCCGCTGGTGGCGCTGGGCACGGTCGCGTCCGGTCTCCCACCCACGGCGGACAACGCACTGCTGACGTCGCTCGGGTCACGGGCCGTCCGATTTGGGCACGGGGCCGCGTTACTGGATCAACTCCGGCAGTCTCACGGCGGTACGGTGGTCGAGGCGGCGCTGGGCGCGGTGGCGGCGAGCGATGGCGCAATCACGCCGGACGATGCGGCGTGGGACGAGCTTGTCGGGCAATGGCAGGAGGTCGTCGCCGGGTATTGCCGCACCGCCGAGGATCGGTCGCTGGCGGCCTACCTCCACTTCGCCGCCCTGGCCGACGCCGCCGATCTGCTGGGCAACGACGGGGGCCGGGTGACGATGATGACGATGCACAGCGCCAAGGGCAAGGAGTGGCCGCTCGTCTTCCTGATTGGGCTGGAGGACAGCCACCTCCCCGACTGGCGGGCGGAGACGCCGGCGGCGATCGACGAGGAGCGGCGCGTCCTCTACGTTGGCATGACTCGCGCCAAACAACGACTCTGCCTCTCCTGGTCGGCGCGCATCAACGGCCACCGCAAGGACCGCTCCCGCTTCCTCGCCGAACTCCCGGACGGCCTCGTGGCGCATAGAGGTCGCCGGTCGTAGGGCGGCGAGGACGGCGAGGACGGCAAGGGCGGCAAGGAACGCGTCCACTCGTCATTCCGAGCCGCCGCGAGGAATCGTCCCGTGTTTCCTCCGGAGGCGAGATTCCTCTCCGCGATCGGAATGACGGCGGGGGTGCTGAATGACGGTGATGGCTGTCACGTTTCGCACGCCTCACTCGTCTCCTAGGCGATGGTCCCAGATATGCGGCGGAAACCATGGGACCGGATGCGTCAGGAGCACGACATGGGCATGATCGACGATCGGTATGACAAGAACGTTTTCATCACCTCGCTGGACTTCGTCTTTAACTGGGCGCGGCGGTCGTCGCTGTGGTGGTTGCAGTTTGGGTTGGCGTGTTGCGGCATCGAGTTGATCTCGGCGCAGATGCCGCGCTTCGACTTCGGCGAGCGCTTCGGCATGCTCTATCGCGCCTCGCCGCGGCAGGCGGACCTGATGATCGTCGCCGGCACGGTGACGAAGAAGATGGCTCCCGTTGTCCGCACCCTCTACGACCAGATGCCGGAACCGAAATGGGTCCTCAGCATGGGGAGCTGCGCCAATATCGGCGGGCCGTACGACACCTACGCGGTCGTGCAAGGCGTCGACCAGTTGCTGCCGGTCGACGTCTACGTCCCCGGCTGCCCGCCCTCGCCGGAGTCGCTCTTCCAGGGGGTGTTGGAGTTGCAGAACCGGGTCATCAAGTACGACACGATGGCTAAGAAACAGGGGATGGCACTGGCGGAGACCCAGCGGCAGATGGATCGCGAGGTTGCGATGGCAGGCGTTAGACGTTAGGCGTTGGGCGTTGGGCGAAAGAGGAGCAGCATGATGAAGGTCTTTGTGACGGGTGGACGGACTCCGGGACTCCGAAGCGCGGAAGGACGCAACCCGTTTTCAGCCGGTCTACAGCCGGCTTACTTGGGTCCGGAGTCCAGCCCGGCGTCTTCAGCTCCGCGCGACACGAACGACAAGATCCGAATCGAGCCACGACTCCGCCATCAGGCCGAGGTTCGGGACGGCGGCAGCCACGAAGCTGGTTCCGATCCCAGCGGGCCGAGGCGGCGTTGCAGGTAGGTCAGCTTGTCCGGATTGACCAGGTTGCGGATACCGACGACCGCGCCGTCGTGGACGTCGAGCGCGATGAGATTCAGAATCCCGTCGCTCAACCAGAAGACCATCGCCGGTGCGCCGTTGATCTCCTCGACCGTGGCGCGAATGTCGGCGGGCGCCAGCTTGAGCAACGCGCCCAGGAAGCGCAGGACCTCGACGCGGCCATGGATCGGGCGGCGGCGAGCCTGCACTTTGCGGCCACCGTCGCCCCAGAAGGTGACGTCGGCCGCCAGTGTCTCGGTCAGCGATTGCAGATTCCCCGTTTCGAGGGCGGTCAGGAAGCGCTCGGTGAGTCGCCGGTGGTCGGTAGGCGAGGCGGCGTAGCGCGGCTGCCCCTCCTGGACCCGCTCCCGCGCGCGATGGCCGAGCTGCCGGGTCGCCGCGGTCGACTTGCCAAGGATCGGCGCGATTTCGGCGTAGTCGACGTCGAATGCCTCGCGCAGCACATAGACCGCGCGTTGTTCGGGGGTGAGCCGTTCGAGCAGGGTAAGCATCGCCAGCGAGACCGCCTCCCGCCGCTCGACCGTCTGTTCCGGCGAGGGCGCGAGGTCGGCGGTCGGGACCGGTTCGGGCAACCAGTTGCCGGGGTACTCGGCGCGCTCCCGTTTGCGCCGCGCCGACTTCAGCTCGTCCAGGCAGAGCCGGGTAACGACGGCGGCCAGATACGCCTTGAGCGAGCCGATCGCGGTCGGGTTGGCGTCGAGCAGGCGCAGATAGGCGTCCTGGACGACGTCCTCCGCCTCGCTGGCGCTGCCGAGCATGCGGTAGGCGATCGCGAAGAGGTAGGGCCGAAGCCCCTCGAAGGTCTGTTGCTCGATGGTCGCTAGCGGCGCGGTCATACCGGGCACAAGGATACCCGGTGCGATAATGATCGTCCGGCCGATGGCGAGGGAAGGGACGGCGCGATGATGCAGGGATACCGGTTTGAGGCGTATGAGCCCGGCATGGCGCCGGGGATCGTCGCGCTCTGGCAGCGCGCGATCGGCGATGCTTATCC
>JBOGUE010000450.1:0-5743 GCA_050695955.1 Thermomicrobiales bacterium
CCCGCACCACGCCTGCCCTATCGACGAGCACCGCGCCGGCCGCACCGAGTGTCACGATGACCGACGACGGCCCAATTTCGCGAAGCTGAGCCGCGGCATCCTGCCATTCCAAGCGGCCATGTTCCGCGCCCAGCAGCTCGTTTGCTTCAGTCTCGTTAACGACGAGGATATCGGCCTGGAGCGCCAGCAACTTCCCTGCACCCGGCTCCGGAGTCGCATTGATGATGACCGGAACCCCCGCCGCTCGCGCCTCGTGGATCAATGCCTGGATAACTCCCGCGGGCAGCTCCAACGTCGCCAGGACTACTTTCGGCGCGATCGCCTGAAAAGCTGTTCGCGCCTGTCCTTCGGTCACCGCGCGCGTCGCACCCGGAATGTAGGCGATCCGGTTCTCGCCGGACTCCTCGACGGTGATGAGCGCCACGCCTGAAGGATGATCGTCGATGATTGCGACGCCCGCGCAATCGACATCTTCATCCAGGAGATGGGCAAGGCGTTGTCGGCCAAAGTCGTCGTTGCCGAGTGCCCCAAGCATCGCCGTCGGCGCGCCAGAGCGCACGGCGGCCAGCGCCTGGTTTGCGCCCTTACCACCGCCGAAAACGTCGAATCGGTCGCCGGTCACGGTTTCGCCATTGCCGGGGGCGTGCGGCACGCGGACGACAAGATCGGTATTGATCGAGCCCGCGACCAGGACTGGGCCGCGACGCACATCAGCTCTCAACAGATTTCTCCCGCTTTCGGCGGCGACGTTTCCAGTTTCTTAGCACCGCTCCCCGCAAATCCTTCCAGGCGGATTGGCCCGTGGCGGTATCTACGGGCGTTACCGGACGTGCGCCATATTGCTCGACTTCGTAGAGTTGAGCGAGCAGGCGCGCCGGCGACCGCATGGTGGGCGCTACCTGACCCAGTTCGCGCGCGTACTCCACCGGCGTCAACGACGGGTCGGGCCGCAGTCCCCACCATCGCCCGATACGCTGGACCCGCGCATAGAGTGCGCCGATCGGACTCAGGCCGCGGAAGCCCCACAACCAAATCGTGCTTGCGACAGTGGCGCCCCCGACTGCGAATACCGCGAACCCCCCTAAACCCCACACAAACTCGTCGGTGAATCGTCCCATACCGTCGTCGCTGGCCCGCGGCTGCTCGGTGCCGGCGACGGCGCCAGGTGTCGCGACCGGTGCCGGAGTGGGGGTCGGCAAGACGGTCGGCGTCGGCACGGGCTCGACTGTCGCGGGTGGAATTGCTTCCCGGGGCGGCTCTTGTTCGTCGCCGTGTTGGAAGGGCTCCGCGGCAGGAGTCGGCTCGAACGGAATCCAGCCAAACTCGGGGAAGTAAACCTCAACCCACGTATGAGCTTGCTTCTCCCGGTAGAGATAACCGCCTTCGCTGTCGTCAAAGGGTACGGATCGATAGCCGGCGGCAATCCTGGACGGAATATCTAAAGAACGAAGCATCACGACCATCGCGGACGCGAAGTACTCGCAGTATCCGCGCTGGCTTTCGAAGAGGAAAAAGTCAACCACATCCCGATTGTCGGGAGGTACCTCGACCTTTTCGTCATACGCAAACGACGTGCGAAGGAAGCTTTGGATTGCCAGCGCTTGGTCGTACCGATTATCGGTTCCCGCGGTCACTTCCTGTGTCAGCGCGACGGTTTGCTCTGTCACTGTCGTCGGCAGCATCGTGTAACGGGCGTCGATGAAATCTGGGTTGTCGGTGCCTGCCTGCCGCAAGTCACGCGGGCTCGCGTCGCTCTCCAGACCAGTAACTTCATACAGGTCGCCACGGGCTGGAGGCTCGTCCGCACGAACGGCTTCGACGTCGTCGTAGATGGGAAGTTGCCCCGTCACTATGAGGGTTTCGACGCGGCCATCGTCACCGATCGTCCACCTCGTATCGAGGAAGCGGTCCTCCCGTAGCACGACCTGCATCGCAACAATTTGGGCAGCCAACGCCGGATCCGAGATCCGTTGATCGTTCTCGGAAACACCGGATTCGTACTCCGCGCCCCTAAGGAGACTGATGAGTTGGCGCAGATCCTCGGGTTGTGCCCCAAGATCGGTGCCTTGGACGTCAAACCGCGCGTCGTTTAGCTGTCGCCAACTCAGCTGAACACTCGCTTTCTCCGAACTGGTCTCGTAGGTATAAATCGAAAAGAGAAGATCGCCCTTCGGACGCAATACGACGATCTGAGCTGTCTGTCGCGAACGATCTCCCGTCATGTCCGAAGACAAGAAAACACTACTCTCGGGTTCGAACGTGATGAGCGGCGCCCGCACCTCGCCGTCGTCGCCGCGCGTGCGGAAGGTCTCTTCGATGTCCGTGGACCAGCCGTGGCCGTTGTACCGGTTGTAGTGGAGGGCGGTGAGGTAGACGGGCGCTCCGGCTTGGACGATGGCAACTGGCTCATCGCTAAGATTGAGTTCTCCGCCGAGGCGGAAGGAATCGCCAAATGACGCGAATGAGCCGCCGCTGGGTGAGTCGCCATTGAGCGGCGTCATGAGATCATGCCAGCGATCCTCGACGGCGTCGAGGGGCCCCTCCAATCGATCAGCGAGACGTTCCACCAGCGGCCTCGCGGCATCTGTTGGCACCGTCCAACCCAATAGGACGACGACCAAGGCGATGCTCAGGCCGCTCCGCGCAAAGTGCCACGGGAGTCGCTCCGGCGACGGTAAACGCGTCCGAGACCATTCCACCTGCCGCCGGAACACGAAATGGCGTGCCGCCAGCACCAATGCGCCAAGGGTGTAGATCACGAGCGGCATCGACGACGAACCAGTCGCATATCCCAGATTGATGACAATCACCATGCCGGGAAGAATCGCCGCGGCGACGAGCCATCGACGCCGGTAGAGCATCCAGGACGAGCTATATGCGACGAGCCAGACGGTGAACGCCATCATCAGGACGAAGAGATCGGCGTCGTCGATGCGACGACCAGCCTCTGCCCGCCTGAACCACAAGGCGGCCCGATCCCACAGGAATTCGAGGCGCTGGCGCCATCCCATTGACCCGTCGAGCGTGGATGCGGTCAACGCGACCGCCAGAGCTAGCCCAAGCACGAAAGACAAGGTGTGCGCCACGAGGTCCGGTGCCCGCGACTTCGCAAGGGCGATACCGTTCAGGAGCGCCAGTCCGGCCACGGGGGTCAATACGGTCAGGCCATCTGCCCAATCTTCCCGTTCGATCGTTCGGGCCGCGACGAGCACGATCAGAAAGTGCAAGACGACAGTAATCCAGCCCTCAGCGGGTGACCACCGTTCGAGTAGATTCTCGCCACGCGTTGTTCGAACAGGAGCGGCAGCACTAACCACGGCTTGCCATCCCGCTTGAGATCGCACCGTTCGCTGAGAGGGCCGCGCTGATTTCGTCTCCATACTTGACGAGGTGCGTCGGGATACCGGAAGCTACAAGACCGCTGACAACCATGAGCGCTGACGGCGCTTGACCAAACGTTTCCGGCTCGACAATGATCGCCGCCACACGCACCCGGCGCGCCGCGATCTCGGCCAACGCTCGAACCCATTCTTCGTCGGTCGACGACGTTATGACGAGGAGCGTGCTCTGCCGAGTGAATCGCCGAGCTTCACGCACCAGCACCTCGGCCAAGGAACGATGCCCGTCAGCCTGCACCACCGCCAGAGTTTCGAGGATCTTTAGGTACTGACGGTCCGTGCGATCGGAAGGGAGCACCTCGTAGTGCGCGCCCGTGGCGACCAGCCCGACGCTGCGCCCTTGGTCGAGCGCACGATGCGCCAGCGACGCCGCGATTGTCACCGCGTACTCCGCGGTCGCGTCCAGCCACGCTTCAATCAGCCAACGCCCGTTCCGATCGGTGGTCACCTCAGGTGCTCGAGTCGCCCGCACGCTATGCCGTTGGTCGAGATCGAGCACAATCCAAACGTCGGCGGTCGGGTCCTCATCGAATTCCTTAACCATCAATCGGTTCTGCCGCGCGGTCGCAGACCAGCTAATGCGACTAAAGGCATCGCCTGGCACGTACTCCCGGATGCCAGACACACTTGCATTGAGGAAGGGCGTCCGTCGATTGCTTGTCATTCCACCCGTGAGTTGTCCCAGCGGCAGTGGGAAACCAGTGACGTCGACGGCCGCGGGGTAGACAACCACTTCGACGACCGTCGGCGCGGTCAGCGCCGTCGGAAAGAATCCGAACGGATCGCCGGATCGCATGCGTAGTGGACCGAGATGATAGCGCCCGCGGCGCGCGCAAATCGTCTCCACTAACCATTCCATACGCCCGCGACCCCGAACATGGATGACTCGGCTCGCCCGGTGATTCGGCAACGTCGACAGGTCCCGGACTTCCACCCAAAGCTTCGCCAACAATCCGCGATTCTGCACGATGATGTGTTCGCGAATGGGTTGTCCAACCTGCGCGCGATCAGAGGTCACTCGCCGTATCACCGTCAGCCCACGCAGGCTGATTCGGCTCCAAAGATATGCGCACACGAGCAGCGCCGCCGCCACCAACGCCACACGGTCCAGCACTCGCCAATCGTTGACCTGAGCGACCAATACCGCGACCAGAAGCAGACCGCACAGCCGCAAAAACGCTCCCACGGCCGGCTATCCGCCCGGGCGCCGGACGCCCCATCCAGTGCGCGGCTGGACACCCGGCTGGGCGCCGGGCACGGGCAATGCGTTCAATATGTCCAGCACGACCATCCGGCTGTCAACGTTTTTCATTCGCGCCGACGGCGAGACGATGATCCGGTGGGCCAGGGTCGGCTCGGCCAACTCCTTTACGTCGTCGGGCGTCACGAAATCTCGCCCGTGCAGCGCGGCCCATGCTCGCGACGCGTTATACAAAGCGAGAGAGCCACGCGGGCTCGCGCCGAGGTACACGTCGTCGTGTGGCAATCGCGTCGTTTCGACGATCGAGAGTATGTATTCCTTCACCGGGGGCGAGACGTGAATCTCCTTCACCGCGGCCTGGGCGCCGACCAGATCTTCGACCCGAATCACTTGACTGAGCGTCTCGAGCGGGTGAATGCGATGCTGACGCTCCAACATTTCCAGCTCGTTGGCACGACCAGGATAGCCAAGGGAGAGACGAATCAAAAAACGATCGAGTTGGGCCTCCGGCAAGGGAAAGGTTCCTTCGTAATCGATCGGATTTTCTGTCGCCAGCACGACGAAGGGTTCCGGAAGTGGATGGGAATGCCCATCGACCGTGATTTGCGCCTCTTCCATCGCCTCCAGCAACGCCGACTGGGTCTTTGGCGTCGCGCGGTTGATTTCGTCGGCCAAGACCAGTTGCGCCACAATCGGCCCCTGGCGAAACTCGAACCGGCTCGTCTGCTGATTGAAGACATTGACGCCAGTCACGTCGCTTGGGAGCAAGTCGGGCGTAAACTGAATGCGTTTGAAAGAGGATCCGATGGATCGGGCAATGGTCTTCGCGAGAACGGTCTTGCCGACACCCGGCACATCCTCAATGAGGACGTGCCCACGGCAGAGCAACGCGACCAGGACGAATTGCACTTCTCGCCGCTTGCCGACGATGACGCGTTCGACGTTGTCGCAGACGACGTTTGCGATTGATTGAACCTGAGTCGGATCCATGGACCTCGGACTTCTCAGTCTGAGAGCAACGCGTGTTGCTCGCCAACCGGGGATTCGGCGCGGCGCCGACGCATTCGACCTTGTCGTTGACCGCAACGCGGCTACCCAAGTATAGCAACGCGTTGCTTCCGCGCTGCCCGCGCGGCGTCCTATA
>JBOGUE010000451.1:0-7767 GCA_050695955.1 Thermomicrobiales bacterium
GTTGCAGCGCTTTCGCCTCTTGCAGCGTCAGGGCCACCCGTGCCACGCCGCGAACGACGCCGCGGGAACCCGCATTGCCCTTGAGTTGGTTCGGCGCTTCAGCCACCTGCGGCGGACCGCCGAAAAACTTCGTGAGCGCCCGGTCAAACGGACCCTCGACTGGCGGCGCGGTCGGCGGCTCGCCCAGAAAGGCTGGCGGCGTCAGCCTCGCGGCCCGTTCGCCCGCTAGGCGCCGCTCATCAACGATCGCGCGCACGTCGACGTTGCGGTCCGCGCCGACCGGGCCGGCGGCGATCGCCTTCACCTCGTCCGCCGTCAGCAGGAAGATGTCCTCAGCAACGTCGATCACGTTCCACGCAACGAACCGACGGCCAAGCCGCAGGAAGAAGAGGCGAACCAGCGACAGGCCCACTTGGTCAATGAAGAAGTTGTGTTGCTCCTGCAGAAAGGAGGCGGCACGCGCCGCCGCCAGGATCGCTTCGAATTGTTCCCGCACTGCCGCGGGATAGCTCGCGAGATGCGCTCGCGCGGCCGAGGTCGCCGCCTCGGCGGAGCGGACGGAGCGCTCGTGTTCCGCGCGGGCATCGTGGCCCGCGCGCAGGTATGCCTGGAGCGTCGCGATCGCGATCGCGGGCTCTTCCTTCCAGGTCGGTTGCACCAGATCGAACAGATCCTGTCGGAGCCCAAACTCGTCAAGATAGGCCCGGATCCTCGCCGCGAAAGCGCGCCCCGCCGCCGTCGTTTCTAGTTCGAACAGCACGTCCTCCGCCGTCGTGTCGAGAATCAGCCGGTCCAAACCCGCCCGCCTTGCATCGGCGGCAAGGTCCGACAGGCCGATCCCTGCTTCGACGCTCTTGGTGAGCTGCCCGACCAGCAGCGCGTGGCCGTCCGCGGCATCTCCGCCGAAGAGGTCGGCATAGAGGTCGTCGTAGAGGCCCATTGCCAGCATCATCGGAACCACAATGCGGAAGTGAATCAGCCAGCCCTCCGCGAGGATCTGCTGCACCTCATCGATGAGCGCGATCCGCTCGTGCCCGTCGGCCCGCTCCACCTCGATGGCCCGCAATCGGTCGATACCGTTGAGGACCGCCGGCAGATGCTCGCCTTCCCAGCGCTCGAGGAGGCGTCCTATCTCTCGCTTGCCGATCCCCTCGGCGATCTCACCCATCCCGCGGGCCTGCTCCTCATCGGCTGGCTGCAGGATCTCAAACCGATTGAAGTAGTAGCCATTCGGGAAACGAACGTCGACCGCCGCGATCGGGGCGCGGGCTTCCTGCAATGCGGTCGTGAACCCGCGCGCGAACGCAGGACCGAACACCGTCTGGAACAGCGGGCTTAACGGCCGCGGGAAGTGCATGGGGTCCGGCATCCAGGTCCCACCGGCCTCGAGGGGCAGATCCCACGTCGTCGGCGCGCTTTGCGCTTCGATACCCGTCATTTGCTGAACCATCGTAGTTTCCTCCGTTAGTTGACGTCCAAATCCCGTCGCACCGCGACCTTCACAATGCTCTCGACGACTACGCCACCGCCGCCACCGTTTCGGTCTCCACGCCGAACGCGCCGAGCGTCGTGATCGGCCGCGCTTGAAAGAGGAACAATTCGCCGCCCGCGAAACCGGCCTCGATATCGACCGGGAAGCCCAGCCCGGCGCTCACGAGCTGGGCAACCTCGACGACCCGCGCCACCTGCTCGGCCGATAGCACCGGCATCCGCTGCAAGGCCCGCGGCACCCCCACGATCCGCGTTCCCTGATCGGCCGCGATCACCATCGTCGTCTTCTCGCCCGGCTGGTAGTCGAGAACCGCACCGGAATGGTCGGCGACGATGTGATCCGGCGTCACCAGCCCGGAAACCAGCGCCTCGCCCAATCCCCAGGTGGCGTTGACGATCGTGCGGTCGAGCCGGCCCGAGACCGGGTCGGCCGTGAACGCGACGAGCGAAACGTCCGTCCGCACCATCTGCTGCACGACCACGGCGATCGAGACATCGGTCACACCGCGTTCCCGCCGGTAGGCCACGGCGCGGTCGGTCCACAGCGACGCCCAACACCGCCTGACCGCCGCTTCGAGCGACGGCAGATCGCGCACGCCCAGGATCGTGTCATGCAAGCCGGCAAAGGAATGCTCCGCCGAATCCTCGGCGGTCGCCGACGAGCGCACCGCCAGCGAAAGCTCGCTGTCGGTCCGGTCCTTCAGCGCGGAAAAGCTCGCCCGAATCGCGGACCGGAGCCGGTCAGAAAGAGCCCCGTCGATGATCGCGTGCCGAAACGCGGCGATTTCGACGTCGCTGGCCCGACCAACGTTGGGTGCGCTCCTGCTCTCCAGCGCCTCGTGGTATACCGCCGTCGTCAACGCGACGGCGGCCGGCACGGCAGGGCCGAGGGTTGCCAGCCGCGAGAGGCTTGCGCCCTTGCCGCCGAGCAACGCCGGCGCCGTCAAGGCTCCGTCCAGCCACACCAAACCGTGTTCGACCATAGGCTCCATCCCATCGTTCTCCACGATATCGCCGCGGGCCCATCTCAACGTTGCGCTGCCGATCATTACAGTGATCGACAATGCCCGATCCGTTATATCCGCGCCGCCCTCGGAACAGACACCATGCTACGGAGCCGTCCGGCGCTTCACATAGGGTGAATGTACCTAATGAATGTACCTATTTCTGCCTGCCGCGGCGCCGCTCGGCTCTACTCCGTTCGACGTAGACTTGGCGCCGCACACCGGACACCAACCTGTACCCCACGCCAGCTCGATACGTCGGCAACATTGCCGAAATCGCCTTGCCATGGGCGTGACAGTGTGGCCGGCTGGGCTCTTGACGCGCCTCCAGCACACCCCTATCATCGGCCAGCCTCGTCGCCGTCGAAACGACGTAGAAGGGTAAGTGCTTGAGCGGTTCCCAGATGCGGTTGGGTCGCCTCTTCAATCGTGAGAGCGGCCGAACATTCGTTGCGGCCATCGACCACGGCATCACCCTCGGTGTACCCCAGGGCGCCGAGCGTGTCGTCGACGCCATCGAACGGGTCATCGCGGGCGAGCCGGACGCCGTCCTCGTCTCGCCCGGCATGCTGGAAAAGGCGGGGCATCTCTTCGCCTTCCGCGGAGCGCCCGCCGCGGTCGTCCGCGCCGACTTCATCATCAACCACGCCTCCATCAACGACCTCGGCGAGCAGTACCGCGTCCTCATCAGCCCGACCGATGCCGCGGCTATCGGAGCCGATGCGGTCATCATGTTCCTGATGGTGGGCGCGGCCGAGGGTGAGATGTTCGCCGACAACGTCGAGGCGGTCGCCCAGGCCGCGCGCGAGGCGCACGACGTCGGCTTGCCCTTGATCGTCGAAGCGGTCCTCTGGGGCACGCGCGTTCGCAACAAGCGCGACCCCGATCTTCTCGCCTTCGGCTGCCGCGTCGCCGCCGAGCTCGGGGCCGACGCAATCAAGACGGAGTACACGGGCGACCCGGCCAGCATGGCAAAGGTGATCGAAGGCTGCCCTGCCCCGGTCCTCGTCCTCGGCGGCCCGAAAACCGACGCGCCGACCGCCCTCTTCGACGACACCCGTGCCGCGCTCGAGGCCGGCGCCAAAGGCGTCGCCTACGGCCGCAACATCTGGCAGGCGGACGACCCCGTTGCGGTCTCCCGCCAACTACGAGAGATCATCCACGGCGTGCGACGTCCGGAGTTCGCCGTCCGCGATCACTGAGGGCGCCAAAGAGGTAACCAGGTGGCGGAACCGCTCCTCATCGGTCTCGACGTCGGTTCGACCAACGTCAAAGCCGTCGCCTTTGCGCCGGATGGGCGGGCCGTCGCCTCGGCCTCCGTACCCGCCATGACGCACTATCCGCGACCGGCCTGGGCCTACTGTGAACCAGCGGAGCTCTGGGATCAGTCGGTCGCGGTGCTGCGCCAAGTGACGTCGCAGATCGACGATCCACGACGTATCGCCGGCATCGCGGTCGCCAGCGTCGGTGAGGCCGGCGTGCCACTCGACGCGCGCGGCGAACCGACCTACCACGCCATCTCCTGGTTCGATCGCCGCACCTTCCAGGAAACCGAGTGGCTGGGGCATCGCCTCGGCGTGGACCACCTTTTTGCTGTAACCGGTCTGTCCCTGCAGCCGATCTTCTCGCTCTGCAAGATCCTCTGGCTCCGTGCGCACGAACCCGACGCGTTCGCGCGGACGACTCGTTGGTTGCACGTCGCCGACTACATCGCCTACAAGCTTTCCAGCGCCATGGCGACCGATCACTCGCTTGCCTCACGCACCTTCATGTTCAATCTCGAGCGGCGCGCTTGGGACGACGACATCCTCAACGCGTGCGGTATCCCGCGCACGCTCCTCGCTCCCCTGGTCCACAGCGGAACGGCAATCGGCACGGTGACGTCGGGGGCGGCAGTTGAAACCGGACTTCCTGCCGGCGCCGTCGTCGCCACCGGCGGCCATGACCACGTCTGCGGCGCGCTCGCCGCCGGCGTCGTCGATCCGGGCGCCGTCTTCGACTCGATGGGTACCGCCGAGGCGCTTTTCATCCCGCTCGCCAAGCCGATTACCGACCCCGCTTTCGCCGAGCAAGGGTATACGCAAGGCGCCCACGTCGTCCCTAACCGCTACTACACCTTCGGCGGGATCTATACGAGCGGCGCCAGCGTCGAGTGGTACCGCGATCTGGTGGGACGTGATCGCCCGCTCGCCGAGTTGCTGGCAGAGGCGGCCGAGGTTCCCGTCGGCAGTCTCGGCGTGGCCTTCCTGCCGCATCTGCGGATCGCCAATGCGCCCCATCTCGACGCCCGCTCACGCGGCGCCTTCGTCGGCCTCACCACCGACACCGGCCGCCCGGCCATGACCCGCGCCCTCTGCGAAGGACTCGCCTTCGAGGCCCGCACCACGTTGGAACCGCTGCTTGGCTACACCGGCATCGAACGCCTTGCAGACGTCACCGTCATCGGCGGTGGGTCCAAGAACGACCTGCTCATGCAGATCAAGGCGACCACCTTGAACGCTCGCATGCAGGTCATCCAGAGGGAGGAGGCCACGTCGCTCGGCGCGGCGCTGCTGGCCGGCCTTGGCGCCGGCGTCTACCCTGACGTCGATTCGGCCGTCGCCGCGGTGCGATCGCCGCCACACACGATAGCCCCAGCGGCTCAGGAGATCGAACAATACGAGAGGATTTACCGCGAGGTATACGCTCCTCTCTACGACACGCTTCGCCCTCTAAACCATCGGATCAACGACTTATGCGACGAGCCAACATCGCCTGCGCCACGAGCTGATAGCTGACGGCTTCCTTACCATCGATCTCGGCGCCTCTGCCGCCAAGGCGCTCGTCGCCGCCGAGCGCGGCAAAATCCTCGGCCGGGGCAGCGCGGCGCATCCCATGTATCAACCCTGGCCCGGCTTCGCCGAGCAGCCAGCGGACGTCTGATGGCACGCCACGATGCCGACGTCTTCCATCTGCCGATCGTCCCGCTCCCAACGGTCGATCAATCAGCCGTCGACGCCGCGATGCTCGCCGCGGCCGGCGTGGGCCACGTCGATCTCTTGCACGCCGTCCGCTCGTGGTCAACCTCCGGCCCCGGTCGCACCCCGCGCGGACGTCCACGCCCGGTATCAGGAACTCTTGCCGATCTTCCGCGACGCCTACGTCAAACACCGCGAGGATTTTCGACGGCTGTCGAAGATAGACTGACCGACGCCGCCAGCCGCTGCCGGATCATCGCCCGCCGGTCGTCCAGGCGAAACGCATCGCGCATTCCCGCCCGTGGCGACGCCTCGGCCACGATCTCGGGTCGCCAGCTTCGCGCAACCGCCGCGACCGATTCCCTCCGCACGATCGCGGCGGCTTGCACCGCGGCGCCCCGTGCCGCGTGCTCTCCGCCGCCGCGCACCACAACTGGCAATCCAGTCGCGTCCGCGATCGCCTGCCGCCATGCCTTGTGCGCCGCGCCGCCCCCGACCATCGTCACCACCTGCCCGGCTACGCCCTGATCCGCCAACGCGTCAAGACAGTAGGCAAGTCCCGCCGCCACACCGTCGACCGCCGCACGGAGCAAGAGTTCCGGTCGCGCGGTCGCCGTGTTCAGCCCAAAGATCGACCCTGTCGCCGAGGGTAGGTTCGGCGTCCGCTCCCCTTCGAAATACGGAAGCAAGAGGAGTCCGCCTGCCCCTGGCTCGGTCGCGGCCGCGCGATCCAGGGCATCCGCGCGGTCGATGCCCAACAACCCGGCCACGGTATCAACCACTCGTGTGCAATTGAGCGTGCAAACCAACGGCAGGAACCGCCCCGTCGCATCAGCAAAGCCGCAGACTTCGCCGTTCGGGTCGGACGTCGCCCGATCGCTCACGGCAAACGCCGTGCCGCTTGTGCCAAGGCTAATGACCACCTCGCCAGGCGCGGCGCCAATCCCCAGTGCCGCCCCCATGTTGTCGCCTGTACCCGGACCGATCGCGATTCCGGCAGGGAGATCAAGATCGTCAGCCGCCATCTCGGTTAACGTACCCGCTGGTTCCTCCGCTCCTCGAACCGCTGGCAAACGGAGCCGCGTCGCCTTTTCATCACCGGCGGCGAACGCCAAGAGGTCGCGGCGCTCGCGGCCTTGGCCGGGCGACCACCAACCCGAGCCCGACGCATCGCCCCGGTCCGTCGTCAGCTCGCCCGTCAACCGCAGGTTCAGCCAGTCGTGCGGCAGACAGACCGCGTCCGTGCGCGCCAGATCGTCGGGCGCTGTCCTTGCCAGGTGGGCTACCTTCGCGATCGTAAACGACGCGACAAGTCGGGAGCCGACCTCCGTGGCGAAATCGGCCATACCGTTGAGTCGTTCCGCGTCGGACGCCGCGTCGACGTTGTTCCAAAGTGGCGCCGGCCGCACGATCTCACCCGCCTCGTCCAGTAAAACGCATCCATGTTGCTGTCCGGCAACGGAGAGGGCCAAGACACGCGGGGGCGATTCGACTGCTTGACCGACGGCGATTCGCAGCGCATTCCACCACTCCTTTGGATGTTGCGTCTGCTCCCCGCTGTGCGGCGCTCGCCCCTCGCCTACGACGTCGCCGGTCACGACATCCACGGCCAGGACCTTGGTCGATTGCGTTCCCGAATCGATCCCCAGCACAACGTCGCGCGCCACGGCCGCCTCCTCTACAATCCCTGTCAGTTGATTGCGTGGTATTCGCGCCCGGTCATTCTACCTACCTACCTACCTACCGACCGCCGAACAGCCTTCCCGGCGCTCGAATCACAGCGGTACGCCTCCGGAGCTGTTATGTCGCGTTGGTCGCCGCTGAAGCTGACATTCCACGTCCGCACCTATGCCTTCGGCGAACGCCTCATCCCCGAACGCCTCGGCAAGACCGGCGTCCCGGACGGCGTCGTGGCCGAGACCTGGGAAGTGAGCGACTACCGCGACGCCCGCGCCACGATCATCAGCGACCCGTTCGCCGGTCAGCCATTTCACGACCTGGTCATGGCCCACCCTGAAGCGATCGTCGGCGAAGGCTGGGATGGACCCCATTTCCCGCTGCTGGCAAAGTTCCTCGATGCCTCCCACCGCCTCCCCGTCCATCTTCACGCCGACGACGAAACAGCCCGCCGCGTCCACGATGAACCGCACGGCAAGACAGAGGCGTGGCACATCCTGTGGGCCGCGCCGAACGCAACTATCCTGGCCGGGATCAAGCCCGGCGTCAGCCAGGAAGAACTGATCGTCGCCTTTAGGGCCCAGGAATACGACCGCGTCATGCCGCGCCATCCGATCCAGGCCGGCGACACGGTCTAC
>JBOGUE010000452.1:0-5027 GCA_050695955.1 Thermomicrobiales bacterium
CTTCCTCATGCGCCAGTTCATCCAGACCCTGCCGACGGAGCTCATCGACGCCGCCAAGATCGACGGCTGCTCGGAGCTCCGCGTCTTCTGGGACATCATCCTGCCGCTGGCGAAACCGGGCCTGGCCGTACTCGGCATCTTCGTCTTCATGGGCCAGTGGAGCGCCTTCCTCTGGCCCTTGGTCGTGACCAATTCGAGCGAGATGCGAACGCTGATGGTCGGCTTCGCCACGCTGGCCAACCGCGAGTTGCGCGTCAACTACGGCGCCCTGATGGCCGCCGCCACCTACATCGCGCTGCCGATGGTCGTCGTCTTCTTCGCCTTCCAACGCTACTTCCTCCGCGGCATCACCATCGGCGGCATCAAGGGATGAACACCTCCCGTCATGCTGAGCCCTCAGGCGAAGCATCCCCGCGCGAAGCGCACCGCCGTGCTCCCCCAGGATTGGGGGCGGGGGGGCCGACCAGCTGCGCCGGGGGATGCTTCCCTTCGGTCAGCATGACGGGGAGCTGACCGGGTCCAAGGACTGTGGAACTCGACGTTCAATGAAAAGGAGCAACGCACGGTGAGGTATCCCTACGCGGGCAGTCAACTACGACCATTGGTGACGGGCACACGCGGCATGGTCTCGTCGGCGCACCCGATCGCGTCGGTGGCGGGGTTGAGGACGTTGATGGAGGGCGGCAACGCCATCGACGCGGCGGTGGCCGTCGCCTCCTGCGTCGGCGCCACCGAGATCGGACTCTCGGGCATCGGCGGCGTCGGTTGGATGCAGATCTACCACGCCAAGACTCGCACCCACATCTGCCTCGACTACCAGGGCCGGAGTCCCTACGCCGCCGAGCGCTCCATCTTCCAGGAGCCGGAGCAGCTCCAGCGCGGTCTCATGTCGCCGATGGTCCCCGGCTCGCCCGCCGGCTGGTGCGCGGCGTTGGAGCGCTTCGGCACGATGGACCGCGCCAGCGTCTTCAAGCACGTGATCGAGATCTGCGAGGAGGGCCACCCGCTCACCGTCCACGCCGCCAGCATCATCAATACCTATCAACCGTGGCTCCAGCAGCACCCCTCCTCGGTCGCCTTCTTCTTCCCCGAGGGCGGGCCGCTACGCCCCGGCCAGGTGCATAAGCAACCCGATCTGGCCCGCACCTTCCGCGCGTTGGTCGAGGGCGGTCCGGATGTCTACTACCAGGGCGAAATCGCCGACAAAATCGTGAACTTCTGCCAGACCAACGGCGGCCTCCTCACCAAGCGCGACCTCGCCGACCTGACCGTCGAATGGGTCGATCCGATCAGCATCCGCTACCGCGATGATGAGGTCTTCGGCCCGCCGCCGCCGTCGAGCGCGATGCAGTGGCTGCAAACACTGAAGCTCCTCGAAGGCTTCGACCTGGCCGGCATGGGCCACAACTCGGTCGACCACCTGCACACCCTGATCGAGGCCGAGCGGCTGGCCATCACCGACCGCGTCTATTACAACGTCGCCCCCGACGCCCCGATAACCGCCCTCCTCTCCGACGACTACTGCGCCGAGCGCCGAAAGCTGATCGACCCGAACCGCGCCAGCCGCATCGCCGGCGCCCGCTACGCCCGCGGCATGGAGACGAACCTGCGCAAGCCGGGCGACCCCGGATTGAAGGAAAGCACCACCCACTTCAACGTCGTCGACGCCGAGGGCAACGCCGTCTCCTGCACCCAAAGTCTCGGCGGCTTCGGCTGCGGTGTGGTCGTGCCGGAGACCGGTATCCTGCTCAACGACTTCCTCTATTGGTTCGACCTCGACGCCGATAGCCCGAACGTGGTCGCCCCGCATAAGAAGAACGAGATGTGCCTCTCGCCCGGCATGATCTGGCGCGACAGCAAGGTCTTCGCCTGCATCGGCACGCCCGGCAGCCACGGCATCATGGAGACGACGCCGCAGTTCATGAGCAACATGATGGACTTCGGGATGACGGTCCAGGCCGCCATCGAAGCCCCTCGTGTGCGGCCGATGGAGTCGAACCGCATCATCGCTGAGGGACGCATCCCGGCCGACGTACGCGACGGCTTGAACGCGCGCGGCCACCTAATCGACGTCCAGCCAGACTTTTCGATGGCCTTCGGCGGCGCCCAAGGCGTCATGATCGATCCGGAGAACGGTTCCTTCTCCGGCGGCGGCGATCCCCGCCGCGACGGCTACGCGGTCGGCTGGTAGTCAGGAGCTACCAGCAAGGAGAGCCCCGTCATGCTGACCAACGGGAAGCATCCCCGCGCGAAGCGCATGGCGTTGATGTCAGGCGCGGCTTCGCCGGGGGATGCTTCGATACCTCAGCATGACGGAGAACGGCGGATACGCACCAATACGAGAGGACGACAAACGTGACGATCGGCACGATCCGCGACGATTTCCCCATGCTCGCAAACTGGACCCACCTCAATTGCGGCGGCATGGCCCCGCTCCCGAAAAGCGTTGGCGCCGAACTGCTGCGCGTCCCCCAGGCTGTGGTCGAGGAAGGCCCGCTGCGCCTCCTCGGCCACGACGAAGAGTTCCTTGGCATCGAGGCGGCGCGGGCGACGATCGCCCGCTTCATCGGCGCCGACCCGGACGAGATCGCCTTCGCCACCCAGTTCTCGACCGCCGTCAACATCGTCGTCGAGGGTCTGCCCTGGCAGCCGGACGACGAAATCATCGTCACCGACGAGGAACATCCCGCCCTCCTGATCCCGATCATGAACATGGCGCGGCGGCGCGATCTGACGGTACACCGGCTGCCCGCCACCGGCAGCGCCGATGAGATGCTCTCCACCTTCCGCGACCTGCTGTCCGACCGCACCCGGCTCGTGGCCGTCAGCCACGTCACTACTGACAGCGGCGTCCGCCTCCCCGCGGCCGAGATCACGCACCTGGCCCATGCGCACGGCAGCCTCGTTCTCTTCGACGCCGCCCATTCGGTCGGCCAGTTCCCGGTGGACGTGCGTCAACTCGGCTGCGACTTCCTGGCGATGGTCGGCTACAAGTGGCTGCTCGGTCCGTACCCCTCGGCGGCGCTCTACATCCGCGCATCGCTGCTCGACCAGATCGAGATGACCTGGAGCGGCAGCCGGGCGACGCAAACCGGCAGCGTCACCATGGGCGTCGAAGACCTGAATTGGATCGCGGGCGCCCGCCGCTTCGAATACGGCGGCCGTACCTTTTCCTACGACACCGCGATGGCGGCCGGCGCCGGCTACGTCGCCCGCCTGGGCGTCGCCAACGTCGAAGCCCACGCCCAACGCCTGACCGCCCACCTCCACGCCGGCCTCGCCCGCGTGCCCGGCGCGCGCCTCCACAGCCCCGCCGACCCCCGCGAGGCGACCGGCATCGCCACCGTCTCCCTCGCCAACATGGACGGCGTCACCCTTTCCGCCGCCCTCCGCGACCGCTGGCGCATCGTCACCCGCCCCGCCCTCCGTGGCACCAGCGTCCGCATCTCCCTCGCCGCCTTCGTCGAGGAGTGCGACGTCGACCACCTCCTCGCCAGCCTAACGACCCTCGCCGCCGAACTCACCCCCGGTTGAAACGATTTCCCCAGGTTGCAACTGAAACCTGAGGCTCAACCTGCAAAGTCCCTCCGGGACTGTGGCACGCAACCTCATCACCACAGTCCCGGCGGGACTTTGTCGCGCGGAGACCGGGCCTTCAGCCCCGGTTCTTCAACGCCGCGTCTTCCAATACCTGACGCCTACCTGCTAACGCCTAACGCCTACGTTGCGACAGCGCCCATCTAATCACCCACCGCGCACCGTATACCGAGGCAGGAATCGGTACGCGGTTCCGGTGGCACGGTTATTGGTGGGGAACCACCTCAATACCGGCCCGGCCCGGTCGAGGGAACCGGTTCGTCGTCGGCAATGCCCTGCATAACGCAACGCATGAGGAGGTGCCCGCGATGCACCACACAATGCACCGGGGAGGCCGACTCAGTGGCCGCTCCCTGACCACGATCCTCTTGGTCGTCGTCCTCGTCGCCGGCTCGGTGGCGATGGTCGCTGGGGCGCGGTTGGCCGCCGCGGCCGACTTCTCGATCGGCGACACGGCCGTCGTCGACTCCGAGGAGCTCAACCTGCGGGCCGAACCGACTATCGACGGCGAGATCGTCGCCGTGGCCACGGCGGGCACGGTCGGGGCCGTGCTCGACGGTCCGGTGACCGCCGACGACTACAACTGGTACCAGATCGAGCTGGACGACGGCACCGTCGGTTGGGCGGCCGGCGACCTCATGTCCCTCCTCGGCGCCATCGACCCCGGCCTCACGTCCGGCACGGCAGCGGTCGTCGCCGTCGGCCCGCTCAACTTGCGCGCCGACGCCTCGCTCGCGGCTGATACCGTGGGCACGATGGACCCCGGCACGGTCGTCACTGTCGTCAGCGGTCCGGTCACCGCCGACGACCTCCCCTGGTATGAGCTCGACGCCGGTGATCTCGGCGCCGGCTGGGCCGTTGGCGGCTTCCTCGCCTCCACCGACGAGGCGCCCACGACAGGCGCCGCCACCGGCATCACCATCGGCGCGGTCGTCGCCGTCGACGCCGATGGGCTGAACCTGCGCGACGACGCCACCCTCGCCGGCGGCGTCATTGACGTCCTCCCCTTCGGCGCCCGCGCCCTCGTCCTCGACGGCCCCATCACCGCCGACGACCTCGATTGGTATCAGCTCGAAACCGAGCTCGGCACCGGCTGGAGCGCCGGCGACTTCCTGGTCGACCCGGCGACCCTGATCGCGGTCGGCGACACCGTCCAGGTTGTCGACGGCGACCTCAACTTCCGCGCCGACGCCACCCTTGAGGCTGAGGTCCTCGACGTCCTCTCCGATGGTACAGAGCTCTCGGTCACCGACGGCCCAATCGACGCCGACGGCTACACCTGGTTCGCCGTCACCAGCGCCGACTACGGCGACGCCTGGGTGGCCGGCCAATTCCTTGCCATCGCCGCGCCCGCCGACAGCGCCGAGACGGACTCCGAAGCAGCCGCCGAAGAACCGGCCGACGAGGCGACCGAGGCCGAAACGGTCGAA
>JBOGUE010000453.1:0-4825 GCA_050695955.1 Thermomicrobiales bacterium
TCATGGAGTTCGAGTGGGATGAAGCGAAGCGGCAGAGCAATCTGGCGAAGCACGGCATCGACTTCTCCATCGCCAAGCAAGTGTTCGATGGCCGCGCATAATGGACCGCGCGCAGCACCTACCCCTACGAAGAACGTTATGTGACTACCGGGATGATCGAGGGTCGCTTCGTGACAGTCGTCTGGACCCGACGGGGCGAAACGATCCGGCTCATCTCAGCAAGGAGGGCTCGTGATGACGAGAAACGAGCATATCGTGCGCTATACCAGTGACGAACTGGATCAAATGGTTCAGCGTGGCGAGGACCGGACCGACTGGGCCAGAGTCGACGCTATGACGGAGGAAGAGCTGGAAGCTTCCATTGACCACGACGAAGAAGGCGAAGTCGATTGGAGCACCGTACAGGTCGGCATCCCCGGCCCCAAGCAGCAGTTGACCGTCCGGTTCGATCAGGACGTGATCGACTGGTTCAAGGCGCAAGGCCGAGGCTACCAGACGCGGATGAACGCGGTGCTGCGGAGCTACGTCGAGGCGCAAAAGCGGTAGACCCCGGCAACGCGTACGCGGGCGTGATCAACTCGCGCCACTCCCGGCTGATGGATGTCGTGGGTCGACAACGTTTTGGGACGGCGGTCGCGACTCGTCGTAGGGGAGGGACCTGCGCCGGACTCCGCTCCCGTCGTCCACAGGACGACATGCCGCTTTAGCGGCCGTCACATCCTCATGAACGCGCTCGGGGCCGTGTGGTCGAACGGGCCGCTGACGCGGCTTGTCGGGCTGCGCCCGACGGGAGCGGAGTTGCGGCGCGGGTCCCTCCCCTACGATGAACGGGTGAGCGCCGACCCAACAAGATGACGCACACTCATCGCTTCGTATATCGCGTGCTCCTTACGAATAAGGGACTCACACCCGCGGGCTGCTCATCCGTCGCGCCATCCCACCCGGCAAGCGTGACTCGAAGTCGAGGACGTCGACCCAGGTGGGGCGAACCGCGATCCGGGCCTGCCGTGGGGACAGCAATTGCGCCTGGTCCACCCATGCCTGCCCCGCTTCCGGCCCCATGTACCGGGTGGAAGCGGCCTCCATTTCTGGCGAGACACCGTCGACGAGCGTGACCGAGGCGCCGCCGCGGATCTGCAGCACCCGAAACGGCGGCTCGGCCGTGTCGATGGTCAGGGCGACGTGCGGGTGTGCCTGGAGCGCCGCCACTTTGGGGTCGTCGGGCCAGGAGTGGACGACGACCTCTTCCCCTGTCCAGTGGAACTGCGCCGGGACGACGCGCGGTGTGCCGTCCAGCGCGATGTAGGCCAGACGCGCCGGAATCGTTGCCTGCAACAACTGCTGGGCGACGGGGTGCGCGAGTAGTGTCAGGTCTCCCCGCTTCGCATCCATCGGATCCTCCTTCTGGCGGACGTGCGCCTGCGCCACGACGACCTATGATTGCCGGCTCGGCGGGATGTTGGCGTTCAACCGAAAGACGTTCGTCGGGTCGTACCGATCCTTGAGCGCGGTCAGTCGTTGCAGGCGCGTGCCATACGCGGCCTCGACGCCCGCCGCGCCCTCATCGGACAGGAAGTTCGCGTAGACGCCCACGCTGTGCGGGCGCAGGGCCTCCCACCCCTCGCGGACCCAGGCGACGTGGCGTGCCTCGTCGGGTTCGGGCGACCACGCCGCGGCGATGTTGAGATCAAACCCAACCTCACGCTCACCTACCGCCGTCGCCTCGGGCGCGACCCGGCTGGCCGCTCCGCCGACGGCCCAGCCGCCGATCTGGGAGAAGGGCGAGGTGATCGATGCGACGCGCTCCACGAGCACGTCGATGACCGCATCGGAGAGCGTCAGCAGGCGGTGCGACTTCCAGTAGTAGTGCCGGCCGTGCGGCGCGCCGCCGTCCAGCATCGACTGCAGGGCGACGTACGGCGCCGGACGCACCATTTCGGCGAGTGGGGAGCCGATTTGGCGTAGTGGGGTCATCGCTCGCTCGCCGTCCGCGGGGTCGCCCGCCCAGACGAGCACGAGACCGACGACGGGCTTGCCGTACTGTTCCCGCGGCAGGAACGGCACGGGCGGGGCGAGCATCATCGCCAAGGTAATCCCCAGCTCGTCGGGCGCCTCGGGCGCGTAGTCGCGGAGCACCCGCAAAACCTCCGGCGCATCGGCGAGCGGCCAGAAGATCGGCCCGCCCAGCACGATCGGTCCTACCGGGTGAAGTTGGTACTCGAGAGCGGTGGCGATGCCGAAATTGCCGCCGCCGCCACGCAGCCCCCAGAAGAGTTCCGGTTCGGTTTCGGCGTCGACGTGCTGCCGCTCGCCGTTGGCGGTCACCAGGTCGACCGAGCGCAGGTTGTCCACGGTCAGGCCATGCTTGCGCATCAGGTGGCCCAGCCCGCCGCCGAGCGTCAGGCCGGCGATCCCGGTGTGGCTGATGATGCCGCCCGTGGTGGCGAGACCGAACGACTGAGTCGCGCGGTCGAACTCGCTCCAGAGCAGCCCGCCGGCCGGCCGCGCCGTGCGCGCCGCCGGATCAACCCGGATCGCCTTCATCAGCGAGAGGTCAATCATCAGCCCGCCGTCGCAGACGGCGTGGCCGGCGACCGCATGCCCGCCGCCGCGGAACGAGATGAGCAGTTCGTGCGCCCGCGCAAACCGGACGACCTCGACGACATCGTCGGCTCCCGCGCACCGGGCGATGAGCGCCGGATGCCGGTCGATAGCGCCATTCCAGATCCGGCGAGCCTCGTCGTAGCCCTCTTCGCGCGGCCGCAGCAGCGCGCCGCGGAAGCGGGCGCGCAACCCGTCGAACGACCTCGCGATCATCGCCACGCTCGGTGCTGAGGTCGTCATCGCTTCTTCTCCCAAGTCTCCTCCTGTTCTGTCCGCCTGGGCGCTCGCGTCGTCCTCAATGCGGCCGATCATGAACGCAACGAACTCCGACCAGTTCCGGCATCCGAAAAACGCTCTGCTCATGACGTCCCGCATATTGCCGTGGTACTCCGACCCGTCGGCTACGTCCTCCGTCCAGACGCGGACGGTGAACAGATGGGAGCGCGGTCTCCGCGAGCGACGCCCGCGACCTTCGGCTGTCGACGTCTCTGTTGCCATCCGTTCTCGCCCTCTCGCGTCGAGCCAAACGATTCCCGGAGTTCCGGAGTTCCGGAGTCCCAGTCCCGACCGCATGATCGGTGGGCGGGCGTTCCGCAAGCGTTCCATGGAGCGTTTGGTGGCCGAATGGGCAGCGGGGTGCGCGGTTTAGCCGCGATCGCGCGGCTCGGCGACCTCGGGCGGAAGGTGCAGGTCGCGCGCTTCGGGAAGGCGAGCAACGATCGCGGCCAGCAGCGCACGCGCCTCGCTCGCCCCTGAGCCGTCGCCGCCCGCCAATCGCCAGCGGAGAAGGCTGGATGCCACCCGGAGCTCGAGCGAGATCGCTCCCTGGCGGTGCGCGATCTCGAGCGCCCGTCCGAGTTCGGTCTCGATCTCCTGCTCCGAGGCGCCGAGCGCCGCGAGGAACTCCGCGCGCAGCCGGTGGGCCTCCGCCTCGCAGATACGGGCGGCGTTGCCCAGTCGGAGGGCCAGATCGACCGTGACCAGACCTTCCCTGGGCTTTCCGGCCACCGCGCAGGCCTCGAGGAGCACCCGCACGAGACAGGCGCGCATCCCAGGCGCATGATCCGACCCGCGCACGTCGTCGAGGGTGCGCCGGATGCGGGCGATACCGATCTCCTCCTGACCGTCGAGGACATCGATAAAGCCGGCAAGCGCCTCGGCGGTGATCCGCGGTTGCATGCCCGCATGCTCTTCGTGCTCGGCAGCGAGCGCCGCCGCGTCCGCACGAACGCGTTCGTGGTCGCCCATCTCGATCGCAAGCATGCCGGCGAAGACGAGGGCAATCGCTCGGCTGACCGGATGCCCGATCTCGTCAGCCAGCGCGAGCGCCGCATCGCGCGCCCGGCATGCCTCCGCGGGGCGGCCAAGGTACCAGAGCGTGTTCCCGAGGCGACTGAGGCAGATCACTTTGGGGTCAAATCCATAGCGGACGAGGTGCGTGCAGCGATGTTCGGGGCGGTAGCGCTCCACGGCGGCCCCGAAATGTCGTCGGGCGTCATCGAACTCGCAGGTCCAGAACGAGGCCACGCCGAGCACGTACTCGCCCTCGACGACCAACACGTCGTCGCCATCGCGCGCGCCGCGTGCCTGGAGCTGCTCACCGAACCGCTGCGCCGCCTCGAAGTCGGCGTGGGACAGGCTGGCGATCGCCAGCGAACGGAGGAGTTGCGGCGCCGGCTCGACGCCGAGCGTACGCGCGACGGCGAGCGCATGCCGTTGCAACTCGGCAAGACGCCCAGACGCGAACCCCTCGACCGCCCCGAGCGGCGCCAAGAGAGCGGCAAGGAGCGCGAACTCCCGCGCCATGCGCTCGGCGGTCTCCGGCTGCGCGCGAAGGAGGTCGAGCGCGCGGCCCCAAAGGCGGACCGCCTCGCCGTTGGCGTGCAGTTGCTGCGCAGCCTCCGCCGCGCGCACGTACCACGTGACAGCCTGATCGGCCGCGCCGGCCTGCTCGAAATGAGCGGCCACCTGCCCGCTGAGCGGTCCAGGGTCGTGGGGGTGCAGCCGCTCCAACGCACGCGCGACGTGGAGGTGGTTCCGGCGGCGGCGGGCGGGGCTCAAGGCGAGGTAGGCGACCTCGCGGATCTTGTCGTGGCTGAAGTCGTACGCGTCAGCGCCCTGCTCACGGACAATACGACGTCACCACAGCTCGTCCAACCCGCGAACGAGCGTGTCCGCGTCGCTCTCGCTGGCAGCTGCCAGCACATCGGCCGTGAACGCC
>JBOGUE010000454.1:0-5706 GCA_050695955.1 Thermomicrobiales bacterium
CCTGGGTGGCGGGCGGGCGGGCGGGATAGGGGCCTCGCGTCCTAACCCCTCGACCGCTGCTCTGCCACCTCAGCGAGACCCCACAAGTCACGCCAGGTGAAGTCCGGGATTGGGCCGTCCGGTTGCGGCTCGGCGGCGCGATTGACCCAGGCCGTGTGCATGCCGATCTGCTGCGCCGGACCGTTGTCATATTTGAAGCCAAAGGCGACGTGCAGGATGCGCGCGGGCGCGACGTCAATCCGCTCCAGCGCCTGCTCGAAGACGGTCAACGACGGCTTGTAGGCTCCGCACTCCTCGGCGGTGATGACGTCGTCGAAATCAACGCCCATGTGCTGGAGTGAATGGCGAATGATGTCGTTGTCAGTATTGGAGACGATGACGAGTTTGAGACCGGCCTGCTGGACGCGGTTCAACGCGGGGGTCGTGTCATGGAATGGCTGCCACGAGCGCATCGAGCGGACGAGCCATGCCCCCATATCCTCTCGCCAGACGTAGCCGCGTTCCTCACACCAAAGGCGTAGGCTCTGCGCGAGGATCTCCTTGTAAGAAAGGTACGGGCCTCGAATCATGTCAAACTGGATGGCTTCCCAGCGTACGCGCATCTCACCGCCCGGCGGTGGGTTGTCGTCACCACTCCAGAGGGCAACGTCGTAGAGGAAAGCGCCGATGCCCCCCTCCCAGTTGATCAGCGTGCCGTAGCAGTCGAACGTGCAGACATCGATCTCATTGATATCCATCTGACTCCTCAATGCCCTGATACGCTCTACGTGGACATAAACCGCTAACCTACGCCACGGCTGCGCCGATCTCCGTCGCGACCGCCGCCAGACTCTGATCCAAGACGTCGACCAACTCGTCGATCTGCTCACGCGTAATCGTCAGCGGCGGCGCGTAGAGGAGGTGATCTCCCATGACGCCGTCGACGGTGCCGCGACCGGGGTAGGAGACAAGCCCGCGCTCAAGCGTCGCCGCGCCAATCCGCTTGCCGATTTGGAGATCGGCCGGGAACGGTTCCTTGGTTTCGCGGTCCAGTACGAGTTCGACACCGGCAAGCAGTCCGAGGCCGCGCACATCGCCGATCATCGGGTGCCGGTCCTGGAGTTCGCGCAATCGCTCCAGGAAATGCCTGCCGGCGGTCGCCGCGTTCTGAATGAGGTCGTGGTCGCGGATATAGCGCAGCACCGCCGCCCCGACGGCGCAAGAGAGGGGATTGGCGGCGTAGGTGTGACCGATGACAAAAGAACTGCCCCGCCGGCTGACCTCGGCCACGATCTCCGGCTTGACCAACACCGCGCCTAAGGGCGCGTAGCCGCCGCTGATTCCCTTGGCGCAGGCGATCAGGTCCGGGGCGACGCCCCAATGGTCGAGCGCAAAGTTGCGGCCGGTGCGACCGAATCCGGTCATCACCTCGTCGGCAATGAAGAGGACGTCGTAGCGGTCGCACATCTCGCGGATCGCCTGAAAGTACCCCGGCGTCGCCGGGACCGCGCCCAGCGTTGCCCCGACGACTGGCTCCGCGATGAAGGCGGCAACGTTCTCCGGCCCGACCTGCCTGATCACGTGCTCGAGCTGCTTGGCGCACGAGAGATCGCAGGTGGGACACGACCCGCTCGCCCAGCAGCGATATGGAAAGCACGGCGCAATATGCTCGGCGTGGGGGAGAACCGCTGCATACGGCCGCCGGCGACCTGTATTCCCACCATAGCCGAGAGCTGCCAGTGTCGCCCCGTGAAACGAGCTCCAGCGGCCGATGACGACGTGCTTCGAAGCGTTGCCGCGCTCCCGGTGATGCTGGAGCGCGATCTTGACCGCGTTCTCCGTCGCCTCCGACCCGCCCGAAACGAACCAGACCCGCTCCAACCCTGGCGGCGCAAACACCTCGACGATCAGCCGCGCGCACTCCTCAACGGCCTCCGACGTGAACGCATGCGTCGGTGCGTAGGCAACGGCCCGCGCCTGCCGCGTCATCGCCTCGATCACCTCGGCAACACCGTGCCCGATCGACGTCACCGCCGCCGACCCACCCGTCCCGTCGATGTACCGCTTGCCATCCGCGTCGTAGAGGTAGATGCCTTCGCCGCGAACGATGGTTGGGTAGGCCATTTGGAGGTCGCGATGGATGATGGGAGCCAACGCAGAACTCATGGGATCTCTTGCCTAGAATTCATGGCTACGAGCCGACAAGCTACCGCGAAACGCCACCTAGCGTTCCCCTGCTGCGGACACGAGTTCTTCGAACAACCGCCGACCGATCCTGAAATCCTGGCGTATCAACGCATCAAGCAATGGTCGAACGGCCGGAATGTGCCCCTCCTCCTTGGCCAGAAGGATCAAACCGAGGACACCGGTCACGCTGGCAATGGATTGAGTAAGGTCAGGATCCGTCTCAATCAGCCTCCGGGCTTTGCGTTCGTCCATGATGACGTGGGCTCGGGTGGCCACTGCCGCGCTTAGTACAGTTGATTCGCCGGGGTCCAATGTGGGATAGCGATCTGGATCTCCTTCATCGACGATCACCAGGAGTCCTTGCTCTCTGGCCCCATTCAGTTCCGGCACTCCTGGCATATCGGTGGTTTCAGTAATCTCAAGCCAGACATGGCTGGTCACCATGACCTGCCCCGAGTACAACGCAAGGAGATCGAGTCGCCCTATTCGAGCAAGGCCGATCAGCGCAGTTGAGTCCGCATACACGTTGGGCTCAGACACGATCGCTGCTCAAACGGCCGTTTTTTGCTGTCGCAGCGCTACCTTCAATGCGTCGACTTCCGCCCGAATGCCGCCGGGCGGTTCCCAAAGGACGGGTACGTTCAGGCGACCACACAAGTTGATAAACTCGTGGAGACTAAGTCCCGCAAGTTTGGCCGCTTGACCCAACGTCAGCGTTTCGTGCTCGTAGAGCTCGACTGCAAGCAAATCAAGCGCGTGATCGTAGACGTCGAGTTCGGTCTCACGGGCCGCGGCGACTTCCGCGAGGCGTTCGGCACTGAAAATCCAAGCAGCCGGCCGGTTCTCCTTGCTCACCAGCACCGGCTCGTCCTGCGCCTCACGGATTGCCCGCGATGCCCCGCCGTGTCCGAGTTGTGCAACTGAGATGGTCTTTGCCATGGACCTATGCTCCCGTGTGATCACATTACGTGATGTGATTCTAGCACGGGACGAGGCCGGAAGCAGATGCCTCCGGCCTCGTTGGTCCGATCAATTCGAGTTGCCGCGATTAGTCTCCGGCCGGCTCGGCGACCGGGGTCGCGGCCGGCGGGGCGCCTTCGACCCGCAGGTCCGGGATCCAGCGCAACCAGGAGGGTAGATACCAGTTGACGTTGCCGAGCAGGGACATCGCCGCCGGCACCAAGATCGAGCGGACCACCGTGGCGTCCAGCAGCACGGCCACCGCCAACCCGAAGCCGACCTGCTGCAGCATCACAAGCCGTCCCAGCGAGAAGCCGACGAAGACCGCCACCATGATCAGCGCGGCGCCGGTGATGATCTTGCCCGTCACCTGCAAACCCGCCGCGACCGACTCCCGGTTGCGTCCGGTCTGGTCGTAATGCTCCCGGATCCGGCTGAGCAAGAAGACGTGATAGTCCATGCTCAACCCAAAGAGGACGCAGAAGAGGAAGATCGGGATCCAGGCCTCAATCGTCGGCGTCTCCTGGAAGCCGAGCAGGCTCGCCCCGTATCCCTTCTGGAAGACGAGCACCATCAAGCCGTAGGCGGCGCCGACCGAGAGCAGATTCATCACGATCGCCTTCGCCGGCACCACGATCGAGCGGAAGGCCATCATCAGCAGGATGAAACTGAGACCAAGGACCAGTGCGAAGACGATCGGAGTCCATCCGCTGACGAGGTCGAAGAAGTCGGCGTTGAACGCGGTGTCGCCGGTGACGTAGACCTCGACCGGGACGCCCGCGAACGCTAGCGGCACGATCTCCTCGCGCAGCCGCTCGACCGCGTCGTAGGCGGTTTGATCATTGGGGTTCGTCGCCAGCGTCAGCTCGACGAGCGCCAGGTCGTCATTCTCGCTCCAGCGCGGGGCCGCGATCTCGCCGTAGATCGGGTCCGCCGCCAGCGCCTCATTCAAACGCGCGATGCCCTGGTCCACTTCTGGTCCCGGCCGCGCATCGATCACGACGTCGACCGGCGCCAGGCGGCCCGCCGAGAAGTCGCGCTCGAGCAACAGATAGGCGTCCTTCGCGTCGCCTTCCGGCAGCGTCTCGACGCCCGCGAACCCGGTATTCATGTCGAAGTACGGCAACGCCGCCGTACCCAAAATCACGACCGACAGCACCACGCTGATGACCGGATGGCCCATCACCACGCGCGAGACCCGTGCCCAAAACCCGTTGCTCGGCGCCGTGGTTCGTGTGCTAACGCCTTCCGCCTTCCGCCTTCCGCCTCGCCGCCGCGGCCAGTCAATGCGGTCGCCGAGCAGGCTGAGCATCGCCGGAATGAGCGTCAGCATGGCCAGGACGGCGACCAAGACCACTAGAATCGCGCCGAGGCCGAGGCTGCGAAAGATCGATGTCGGGATCAGGAACAGGCCGAGGAGGGCAAAGGCGACCGACATGCCCGAGAAGAGCACGGCCTTGCTGGCAGTGCTGCCGGCGATCTCGATCGCGTCGAGTTTCTCGCGCCCCTGCCGCCGCTCCTCACGGTATCGCTCGACGATGAAGAGGGCATAGTCGATACCGACCGCGAGCCCGATCATCGTGATCATGTTCGTGATGAAGAAGGAGAGCTCCCAGATCTGGCCGATGACCGCGGTCAGACCGAACGCGACGGCGATCGAGGCCAGCGCCAGCAGGATCGGTATCCCGGCGGCGACGAGCGCGCCGAAGACCACGACCAGGATAAGCAGCGCGATCGGGATGCCGAATAGCTCGGCCTGCGCCAAATCCTCTTCCGCGATCGTGTTGAACTCCTCGTTGATGCTCAGGTCGCCGACGCTCGTCACGTGGACCGCCTCGGTCGAGTGCCCGCTGAGGACGTCGAGGAACGAGTCCGTGCCGTCGGTGACGTCTTCCATCTCGCCGGCAAGCGTGACCGGGATGATCGTCGAGTGGCGGTCCTCAGAAACGAGCGCGGCGGCCGCTGCCCGCGCGGCTGGCAGCGGAGCGTTCATCGCCTCGTAGTAGTTGAAGGTCTCAGCCTGGTCGGTGTTGACGACTTCAAGAGTGCGTAGGTCGGCGGTGACGTCCTGCACCACCTGCTGAAAGGCGGGGTCGTCGACGCTGGCCGATTCCGAGGTGACGATCACCGTTTCGGTCAGCGGGTCGTCGAGCCCCATCCGCTCGTCCATCAGGTCGAAGCCCTTGATTGACTCCGGTTCGTTGAGAAACTCGGTGTCGGTCGTCAAGGCGCCACTGAGGAACTGCGCCGAGATGACGCCCGAGGCGACGATGATGAAAAGCCAGGTCACGAGAACTGTCCAGGGCCGGCGGGCACTGGCGCGGGCCAGGCCGGCGGTGGAAAATAGGGACATGGGACCTCCTTCGAGCCGCGTATTGATGGGGTCGTGTACTGGTGGCGTTCGCGCACCGCCGTGATACCGAACGACGTTACCATTTCCCGAACGATGTTATCCTAGGCATCGACCTGGCGCCTGTCAAGGGGTTGGGGCCGGATGACACAGTTTCTTAACGTGCGGCGAAGCATCGAGAAAGAGCACGACGATGAGCGCACAACCTGACATTGTGGCATCTGCCAATG
>JBOGUE010000455.1:0-6181 GCA_050695955.1 Thermomicrobiales bacterium
CGGCGGTCGCGGTCGTGCTCCTGCTCGGGCTCATCTTCGCCGGTCTGATCGGCAACGCCCTGCGGATCGTTTACGGTACGCCTCCGGCAGATGCCGCACACGATGCATCCGACCACGCCGATATCCGCGGAGACTGGCGCGCCTACGCACTGACGATCTGCGCGCTGGCGCCGCTCGCCCTGGTCATGCTGCTCTTCGGCATCCATGTGCCCGGTCACGTCGGCGACCTGCTCGACCAAGTCGCGGCGGTGTTGCGCCCGCCCGGAGAGGTCGCCCCATGATCGCCGACCACCTCCTGACGGCGTTGCCGGACGCATTCCCGGCCGACTTGCCAACGCTGACCGGTGGGCAGGCGCTCCCTGGCCGGATTCCCGGCGAGGTGCGCACCGAGGTGCCGCTTTCGCTGTTGCCCGATGCCTGCGCGGCGATCGTGACGCGCCTTGGTGGTCGGATGGCGACGATGATCGGCGAGGACGACCGGGCAACCGCCGGCGCGTTCCGGCTGACCTATACCTTCGCCCTCGCCGGCCGCGCCTGGGCCACCATCGAGACGTTGGTCGATCCTGATAACCCCCGGTTCCCGTCAGTGACGCCAGTCGTGCCGGCAGTCCATTGGTACGAGCGCGAGGTCCACGACCTGCTCGGACTCGTGCCGGTCGGTCACCCGGACCCGCGCCGGTTGGTGCTCCACGACAATTGGCCCGATGGTGTCCACCCCCTACGCAAGGATTTCGATCCTGCCCTGCCGCCGCCGCGGGTCGACGCCGGCCGCCACCAGTTCCATTCCCTCCACGGTGAAGGACTGCTCGAGATCCCGGTTGGCCCGATCCACGCCGGCGTCATCGAGCCCGGCCATTTCCGCTTCGCCGCCGTCGGCGAGGTGATCCTTCACCTGGAGACGCGCCTCTTTTACACCCACCGCGGGATCGAGAAGCTGGCCGAGGGCAAGACCCCGGCGCATCTCCTCCAGATCGCGGAACGCATCTGCGGTGCCTGCTCCTGCTCCTACGCGGTCGCCTACTCCCAGGCGATCGAGCTGATCGCGGACGCCGAGATCCCGCCCCGCGCCGCCGCGCTCCGCACGATCTTCCTCGAACTCGAGCGGCTCTATAACCACATCGGCGACATCGGCAACATCTGCGCCGGCATCGGATTCGCGGTCGGCGCTTCCTTTGGCGCGCACCTGAAGGAGGAGATGCAGCGTCTCAACGAACGCCTCGCCGGCAATCGCTTCCTCCATGGCGTCTGCCGTCTCGGCGGCGTCCGCCGCGATCTCACCTCGGAGGGAGCAAAGGATCTCAACGACACGCTCGTCCGTGTCGCCCGTGAATTCGGCGACCTCATCGACCTTCTGCTCGCCAGCGACAGCGCTGTCGAACGGCTGACCACGACCGGCGTGCTACCCGAGGCAGCGGTGCGCGCACTCGGTGCGGTCGGCGTCGCGGCGCGGTCCAGCGGCGTCGATCTCGACTGCCACCGCGACCACCCCTACGCGTTCTACGACCGGCTGCCGGAGAAGCTGCCGGTTCCGGTTCGCACCGAGGGCGACGTCAAGGCCCGCGCGCTGCAGCGGATGGACGAAACGATCGCCTCCTTCGCGTTTGTCCGCGCCACGCTCGCCAATCTGCCCGGCGGCCCGATTGCGGCGGAGCTCGGACTCATCCCCGGCGACCGCGTCGCCTTCTCGGCCACCGAATCGCCGCGCGGCGAGAATCTGCATTGGGTCCGGACCGCGCAGGATGGGACGATCGCCCGCTACCGCATCCGGTCGACGAGCTACCCGAATTGGCCCGTCGTGGCGCTCGCGGTCCCCGGCAACATGGTTCCCGACTTCCCGTTGATTAACAAGAGCTTCGAGCTCTGCTACGCATGCCTGGATCGGTAATGATGATGAGTGGCTTGGGAGGCTCGTCGTGCTAAATGTCTTTCGTCGCAGCGTGCGAGCTGGGCTCGTGACGACCGCATACCCTACCCAGCCGGAGCAGGCGCCCGAGGCGTACCGGGGTCAGGTGACACTCCAGCCAGATCGCTGCACAGGTGACGGCGCGTGCGCCCGCGTGTGCCCAAGCGCGGCGATCACGGTCACGCCCGACGCGGCCGGCGGCTGGGTCTGGGAGCTCACTGATGCCCGCTGCGTCTTCTGCGGCCTCTGCGCCGAGGTCTGCCCGGCCGCCGCCATCTCGTTGAGCCCCGAATACGAACTCGCCGTCAAAGACCCCCGAGACTTGGAGACACGCGTCACCTTTCGGCCAATCGACGCACCAGGAGCCGGTTCATGAACAGCACCGCCCCGCCGCTGATCGTTCCCACGTTTGGCGCCCGTCGTCAATCGACGGCCGAAACCGACGTCCTTGCCAACCGGCTCGGGTCGCGCATCCGCGCCCTCCTCAAGCGCTCGCTCCACGTCCGGCACCTCGACGCCGGCTCCTGCAATGCCTGCGATTGGGAGCTTCAGGCCCTGCTTGGTCCCGTCTACGACGTCCAGCGCCTCGGCATCGACTTTGTCGCATCGCCGCGGCATGCCGACATGATCCTCGTCACCGGCAGCGTTACCCGCAACCTCGAAGAGGCCGCCCGCAGGACTTACGAGGCGATGCCGGAACCGCGCCTGGTCGTGGCCGTTGGCGCCTGCGCCTGTGGCGGCGGCGTCCTGCAAGGCAGCTACTGCACCGCCGGTGGCGTCCGCCATGTGCTCCCCGTCGACGTCTCGATCCCCGGCTGCCCGCCACGGCCCCAGGCCCTGATCCACGGCCTCCTCCTCGCCCTCGATCGCATGGAGCAGAAGCTGTACCGGACAGAGGTCGAGGTGGTCGGGCGGACGGCATCAGTCCCAAGCGGGCAATAGGGAACGTCTACGCGATATGATGGGCACATGGCAGGATTGCATGATCGATCGACGCTCGCGGCTGAGGCAACCCGGGCCGAACTGTTGGGCGCCCGCTACCGGACCAAGTCGCGCGGGCTTTGGTGGGACGCCTGGCGGCGCTTGAAACGCAACAAGGCGGCCGTCGTCGGCCTCGTCTACATCGGACTCATGTTCCTGTTCGCGATCCTGGCCCCAATCCTGGCGCCCTACGAGCCGAACAAGATCGCCCCGACGGCCTTCTCCAACTCGCCGCCCTTCTGGATGGAGGGGAGCGATCCCGACTATCGCCTCGGCACCGACAGTCTGGCCCGCGACGAACTGAGCCGCCTCCTCTACGGCGCGCGGGTCAGCATGATCGTCGGCTTCGTCCCAACCGCGATCACCGTCGTGCTCGGCGCGTCGGTCGGGCTGCTGTCGGGCTGGCTGGGCGGGCGCTGGGACAACTGGCTGATGCGCGGCGTCGACGTCGTCTACGCCTTCCCCTCGTTCCTCTTCTTCATCGTCCTGCAGGCGGCGCTGCGCCAAACCTGGTTCGGCCAGCAACTCGGCGGTCTGCTGCTCCTCTTCGTCGCCTTCGCCGTCACCGGCTGGGTCGGCATGGCCCGCCTAGTCCGCGGGCAAGTCCTGACGCTAAAGGAGCGGGAGTTCATCGAGGCCTCGCGCGCCATCGGGGTGCCGACCCGGCGCATCCTCCTGCGCCACATCCTGCCCAACACCCTCGCCCCGATCATCGTCTCCATCTCGTTCGACGTCCCGGCCTACATCCTGGCCGAGGCCGGCCTCAGCTTCCTCGGCCTCGGTATCCAACCGCCAACCGCAAGCTGGGGCAGCATGGTCTTCGAGAGCTTCCCCCTCATCACCTTCCTCCCCATCTTCGTCATCATGCCCTCCCTCCTCATCGCCCTCATCATGATCGCCTTCGCCTTCGTCGGCGACGGCCTCCGCGACGCCCTCGACCCGCAGATGAGCCGATAGGCGGCGAGGGCGGCATGCAGTTTGATGGCATCCAGATCGGGGTTCATGCGCGGGGACGTCTGGAATTGCGAAACCTTTCCGTGCAAGACATTGAAGTCGTCTTGGCGAATCCGGAGCGGGTGTATCCTGGCAGCACGCCCGGCACGACGGTGGTCGAAGGAGCGACTGAGGCAGGCCGTCGCATCGCGGTCGTGTACAGCGACGTGGTCGACTCTCGGCGGCGCATCGCCTACATTGTGACGGTCTACCCAGTCAGGAGGCGCCTACAATGACGAGAATTACGTACGACGAAATCGGAGAAGCGCTGGCGATCACGCTACACGAAGGCGCTTCCGAGGAAACGATCGAGATTGCCGACGGCGTCCTACTCGACGTCGATGCCGATGGCCGCCCCTTGAGCCTGGAGTTTGTATCGCTCCGGAGTCTTCCACCCTTCCTGGCCGCGCACGGCGGCGAGTATGTCCTTCCGGAACGGATCGTTCAGACCACATCGAAACGGCGCAGCGCATAGGGCCGGTCCGACCAGAAAAAAAGAATGGGCAACCGGGCGGTTTTGTGACCGCCCGGTTCTCCATGCCGCCTTGCCGCCTACGGCGTCGGCGTCGCGCTCATGTCCATAAACATGAACCCCGGTTGATCGGGCGCCAGAATGGCCGAGACGAGCAGGACCAGCGTGTCCTCGCCCGCGTTGACCATCGTGTGCGCCGCCGCCTCGCTGTAGGCAAGCGAGTTGCCCGCCTCCAGGATGTTCTCCGGCCCGGCCGTCACCGGCTCCGTCGCCGCCGGCGTGCCCGGCGGCGTCGCGCGCGTGATGACACCGGTCCCCTCGACGAACGCCGTGCCAAACGTCCCGCTCTCGACAAAGAGCACCACCTCGCCAGGATGGCTATGCGCCGGGATGTTCGCCCCCGGCTCCATCGTGATCCGCAGCATCACCAGATTGTAATCAGCGGCCAGCGTCGACGGCCCGCCGCCCAGCGCCTCCACCGTCGTCCCCGCCAGCGGGTCCGCGCCCTCCTGCACGTCCGCCCGGATCGTCACCGCCGACCCCACGAGCGCCACCATCGCCATCGCCGCCACTAAGATGATCCGTTGCATGGTTTCCTCCTGCTCTGCAAGGTGCTCTGTGCTGCCGTTCGCTGATAGCTGATAGCTGATAGCTCGTCGGCTCACCGATAGAAATACGGATCGAGCACGCTCACCCGCACGATCCGGTCAATCGGCAAGCCGTTGCGCTCGGCGGCCGTCCGGATCGCCTCCGGGTTCGGACCGTCGTAGACGCAGTACGTCTTCGTCTTGTCCTCGTTGACGTAGGAGTGGACCCAGGTGACGCCGAGGCCGCCATTGCGGTCGACCACGCCGAGGCAGGCCGCCGCCCCTTCCTCCGTCACCGGAATCTCGAGTCGATCAGGGAACGTCCGTTCGACCATGTATCGCGCCATCGCCAGGACTCCTTTCGTCGCCTGCCGGGTCCAGCGTGCCCGGCTGCCAGGAGTCTGCGGGCAATGCCCCGCCAGTCGCATCGGGACATACCCTTAAGTTGGCGCGTCGGAGCCCCCAGATTGAGGATGCGCCTGACCGCCGACGTCGAGGCGGTCCGCCTCCCGCATTGCCTCCGCGCGGGACGACACGCCGAGCTTGGCGTAGATCGCCGAGACGTGGTGCTCGACCGTCTTCGGCGAGAGGAAGAGCCGTTCGGCGATCTCGGCGTTGCGCAACCCCTCGCCGATGAGGGCGAGAATCTCCAGCTCGCGGGAGGTCAGGTTGGCCGGGTTGGCGCGCGTGGCCGGGCGAGGGCCGCGCGGAATGTTGCGGACACCAAGCTCACGCAGGCGGTTGCCGACGACGGCCGCCATCGGCCGCGCGCCGAGCCGTTCGAATGCGGCCAGCGCACGACGCAGCGGTTCCTCCTCGTCGTCGCTCTCGGCCAACGCGCGGGCCGCCTCGTAGGGGCAATCGAGGGCGGTCCACGCATCGGCCGCGCCGGCCCAGTCGCCGCGCATCTGGCGCGCGTACGGCTCGGCGGCGCCGTCGGGTGGCTCCTCGAGGTCACCGGCCTTCCAGCGCCAGTAGCCGAGTTCGCCGATGTGCCAGGGGTGCTTGTACTGAACGGCGAGGTCGTAAACGGCGCGCGCTTCGGCGGTCGCCTGATCGGGACGGCCGTCCAGCCACGCTTCCTCGGCACGGGCGGCACGCACCGGCGCGATCCGTTGCAGGGTTCCCGTCGGCTCGGCCAGCGCCAGCGCCGCGTCCAGCACGTTCCACGTCTCGGGATCGCCGCGCCGGGCGCGTACGCGGCCAAGGGCGATCTGGGCCATGATGAGGGCAATGGCGTCGGAG
>JBOGUE010000456.1:0-3965 GCA_050695955.1 Thermomicrobiales bacterium
GTCGCATTCTTTGGCAACACCTGCCACGTGCTCGATATTGGCGGAATCGGCCTCTCGACCGACGCCCGTTCGGTGTACGAAGAAGGGCTCTTCGTCCCGATCACCAAGCTCTTTGACGCGGGCACGCCCAACCAGGAACTGCTTCGCATTCTCGCCGCAAATGTACGAGCGCCTGAGCCAGTCCTCGGCGACATCCACGCCCAAGCCGCCGGCAACGACGTCGGCGGCGCTCGGCTCGTCGAATTCATGGACGAGTTCGGAATCGAGTCCCTCGACGATCTCTCAAATGAGATTATTGGCCGCTCGGAACGGGCGATGCGCGCGGCGATCGCGGCAATTCCGGACGGTGTTTATGAGAACGCGGTTTGGGCCGACGGCTACGAGGAACCTGTCCGCCTACAAGTGGCGATCGCCAAGCGCGGCGACACGTTGGCCGTCGATTGGGCAGGCAGCTCTCCCGAAAGCCACCGCGGTATTAACGTCGTCCTCAACTACACGCACGCATACACGACCTACGCATTGAAGTGCGCCTTGGCGCCCGAGGTCCCGAACAACGAAGGGAGTTTCCGACCTGTCACGGTAACCGCCCCGCCACGATGCATCCTAAATGCTCAGCCTCCCGCGCCGGTGGCCGCCAGACACATCCTTGGCCACTATCTTCCAGGAGTCATTTTCGGCGCGTTGGCCGAAGTCCTCCCGAATCGCATCATGGCCGAAGGCGCGGCCAACATCTGGAACCTCCAGTTTACCGGGCACGACCTCCTCGATGAGCCATTTACCTACGTTTGGTTCTCCTGCGGCGGTACGGGAGCGAGGCCGACGAAGGACGGTCTGAACGCCACCGCCTTCCCAAGCGGCATCTCCGGCGTGCCCGCCGAAGTGATCGAACAACTTACGCCGATCATCATGTATCGCCGAGAACTTCGCACTGACTCCGGCGGCCCGGGCCGATTTCGCGGCGGCCTTGGGCAAATCCTTGAAGTCGGCCTGCGTACGAGCCGACCGTACCGCTTCTCGCCGCTCTTCGACCGCCTCCACCACGCCGCGGCAGGATATGCCGGTGGACTGCCAGGCGCCCAAGCCGAAATCACGCTCTCGACCGGGGAACAGATCACGTCAAAGGGCTCCCGCGAGCTTGCGCCCGGTACACGGATCACCCTCAAGCTCCCAGGCGGCGGCGGGTACTTCGATCCACGGACCCGGGATCCCTTGTTGGTCCAAGCCGACGTACAGGACGGCCTTGTGTCAGTCGAGCAGGCCCATGGTGCCTACGGCGTCACTTTCGGTGCTGACGGCAATTTAGCCACGTTCGACGTTAACGGGCACGCCGCCGCATCGCGAAGAAGACCAGCACAATGACCGCGGCGACCGCGATCGCCCACAGTGCAACGTTCGGCCCGGATGCCTTGACCTCGTGAACGATCGCGGTCTCTTGCTCGTTTGACACTTACGCAACTCCTCGCTTCTCGTTGCCCGACTCAAGACGGCGCTGGCGCGACGCGCCCACAATACGTACAGTCTCGCCCATGGTTCGAGTTCCGCAAGGTGAACGGGTATCAAATGCGCAAGTACACGCCGGTCACGGTCGTAGAAGTAGGACCGCGCGACGGGTTGCAGAACGAGCCGCGAACGGTGCCGACCGCGGCCAAGATCGCCTTTATCGACGCGCTCGCCGATGCCGGCTTGCCGGTCATCGAAGCAACCAGCTTCGTGAGCCCAGCCGCGGTGCCACAACTGTCCGATGCCGATCTCGTCATGGGCGGAATTAAGCGCAAACCGGGCGTCCGTTACCCGGTTCTCGTGCCCAACGAACGCGGTCTCAGCCGCGCCATCGCCGCCAATGTCGATGCCATCGCCCTTTTCACCGCGGCGACGGACGCCTTTGCCCAAGCCAACATCCGCTGCTCCATCGACGAATCGTTCGACCGATTTCGTCCCGTCGTTGCGCGCGCCGAAGAGCGCGGACTCTGGATTCGCGGCTATGTCTCAGTCGCCTTCGAGTGCCCATACGCGGGCAAGGTCGATCCACGCACGGCGGTCGATGTGGCCGCGCGTCTCTTCGATCTTGGCTGCGATGAAGTCTCCATCGCCGACACCATCGGCACGGCAATCCCAGCAGAGGTCAGTGCCCTCCTCGACGCCGCGGACCAGACGCTTCCACTTGACCGCTGTGCGCTCCATTTTCACGACACGCACGGACAAGCGATTGCGAATGTTGCAACCGCGCTCGATCGCGGAATCACGACGTTCGACTCGGCCGCCGGCGGGTTGGGTGGTTGCCCGTTTGCACCCGGTGCGCCCGGCAACCTGGCAACCGAGCACCTAGTCGACTTCCTCCACGCACACGGCTTGGCCGCCGGCATCGACGTTACCGCGATCATGGAAGCGGTCGCCGCCCTTCGCCTCTTCATGGAAACCGGGACGGTGGCCGAATGACCGATTACTTGCTCGTCATGGCAATGATGGCGATCGCGCTCATCGCGGTTCTCATCGCCTACGTCCTTGATAATGGCGATGATCCGACCGCGGCCGAAGAATCCGAACTCGACCCTAATCAGCATGGTCACGTATCAGGTGAATGTAACAATTCGCGGGACAGTATTCGATCGCTTCCGGACGCGCCGGAGCAATCCGGCTAGCCAAGGATTTCGCACCGTGGACGATCGCGCGCACGCCTTTCTTCGACGTCTCCTCGACGCACCCGGTCCGTCAGGATACGAGCGAGCGCCCGCTCGTGTCTGGCGGGAGGACGCCGGGACATTCGCCGACCAGGTCTATGGCGATGTCCTCGGCAACTCGTTTGCCCGTCTCGCACGAGACGGAGCGCCAAAGGTGATTATCGAAGGACACATCGACGAGATCGGCTTGCTCGTCACCCACATCGACGAGGAAGGTTACCTCTGGTTCGACCAAATTGGCGGCTGGGACGACGCGGTCTTTGTCGGCCAGCGTGTTCGGATCGCGGGTGCGAATGGCGATGTCCTCGGCGTCGTCGGCCGCAAAGCTGCCCACTTGATTCGCAAGGAAGACGGTGACAAGTCGGTGAAGACCCGCGATCTCTGGATTGACGTCGGTGCAATTGATCGGGCGGACGCCCGCGCACGGGTCGCCGTGGGCGATGCAGGCGTCATCGACGCTGGCTTTCTCAAGCTCACTGACGACCTCTGCGTCTCGCGCAGCATGGACAATCGGGTCGGCGCATTCGTCGCGCTCGAAGCGGCACGGCTGCTGGCGACCGAGCGGCCAACCGTGGACGTCTATGCCGTCGCCGCGGTGCAAGAGGAGGTCTCGTTCGCCGGCGCCTACACGTCCACATTTCAGATCCAGCCCGCGGTTGCCATTGCCATCGATGTCACCCACGCCACCGATTATCCGAGCGCGGACAAGAAGTCGGACGGTGAGGTTAAGCTCGGCGGCGGACCAGTGCTTAGCCGCGGCGCTTCTCTGAATCCGATTGTGTTCGATGGATTGCGAGCAGCCGGGCAAAGGATCGGCCTCGACTGCCCGGTCCAGGGTGCGGCCCGCTCGAGTGGCACCGACGCCGACGCCATGATTCGAAGCGGCCCTGGCACCGCGACAGGCCTTGTCTCCATCCCCAATCGCTACATGCATTCGCCGAACGAGGTGGTCAGTTTGACCGACCTCAACAACGCGGCGAAGCTCATCGCCGAGTTCGTGCGGACGATCAACGACGAGTCGGATTTTAAGCCGTAGATGACCCGCCTGATGCGGATTGGCAGGTCGTACACAGATAGGTGCCGCGGCCGCCAACCCGAATCTTGGAAATTACCGTACCGCACCTTACGCACGGCTCATCCTTGCGTCCGTGGACGCGTGGAAAACCGTCAACTGGATAAGCGCGGCCGTGAATGATTTTCGCGCCGCCCTGCCGGACACCATTCTCCAGCGCCCAGGCAACGGCCTCGTGCAACGCGAAGAGTTGGTCGCCGCCGACAGTGTTTGCC
>JBOGUE010000457.1:0-4850 GCA_050695955.1 Thermomicrobiales bacterium
CAGCATGACGGTGCGCTAAGCGTTCTCGTCGAGCCGCGCCTTGTTCTCCGCCAGAATCTCGCTGATCTGATCGACCACCCCCGACTCGACCAGCGCCTGCTCTGCCGTCTGCTCGCCGATCCAGACCGGGTCGAGCGCCGTCGTGATCAGCTGGTCGCACTCGAGAAAGCCGGCCGGGTAGAAGATCGCCCGCGAGTTTTCGAGCAGGTACTTGGTGGCGATCAGGTCGTACCCTTCGGGATGCACCTCGTCGTTCATCCAGGTGGCCAAGCCGTCGGGAGAAAGCAGGCTGGTGTGGCTCGGCAGCCAAAGCCCGACCTCGCACAGCCCGCGCTGGTAGTCATCCGACGAGAGATAGGCGAGCAGCTCCCAGGCCGCCTCCGGCTGGTCGGTCTCGGCGTGAATCACGTGCAGATGGGCTAACGCGGGCGAAACCGCCTCTTTGACCATCGGCAGCACCCCGCAGCCGAAGGCGAACCCCATCTTGGAGATGTCCTGCAACGCCCACGACCCGTCGATCAGGATCGCGACGCGGCCGGATGCCAGCATTTGCCAGGCGTCCATCCCCATCTGCGTTACCACCGCCGCCCGCGGGGCGACGTGATGCACATTGGTCAGGTCCGCCTGCATCTGGATCGCTTCGACGGCGGCCGGCTCACCCAGTGTGGTGGTGTGATCGACGGTATAGGTGGCGCCGCTGTTGGAGAAGACGAGCGCCTCGCGGTGGATGAAATCGGTGGGCCAGAAGATGCCCCACTGCTGGATGTCCTCGGCATTGAACCCGTCCTGATCAGGGTGGTTGCCGGAGGAATCGACGGTGAGTTGGCGCCCGACATCGAGGAAGTGCTCCCACGTCCAGGCGTTGGCCGGATCGGATGAAGGCGGCTCGACGCCGGCCTGCTCCAACAGATCGGCGTTGTAATAGAGGTGCGGCATCACCCAGCAGGAGCCGATGCCGTACCACTTCTCGTTGACCGTGCAGCGGTCCTGCTCCTGCGGTTGGATAAAGTAATCGGGCGCGCCGAGTGTGGCGTCCGCTTGGATCTGACTGGTGACGTCCATCACCACGCCGCGCGCGATGTAGTCCCGCGGGTTGGTCGACCAGAAGACGTCGGGCGGCGTGCCGCCGGCCAGCGCCGTTTGCAACTTCGTCGCGTAGTCTTCCGGGACGTGGATCCACTCGACCGAGATGTCGGGATGGTCCCCCTCGAAGGTCTGCACGCCGTTGTCGACGTTCTCCTTCTCGAGCGGGCTGCCCCAGCCCATCATGCTGATCTCGGCCTCTTGGGCGAGCGCGGAGCCACTTGCGTGATGCGCGGCCAGGGACAACCCCGCCGCCCCGATGCCGAGTTTCGCCGTATTGCCAAGGAACGAACGCCGTGAGATGCCGGGCGATGCCAGGAAAGGTTCTCGCCTCCTCATGGTTGCCTCCTTGCAACGCAACGCAACAAGCAATCGCGAATCGATGGGCGCCGCCCCGGAACATGCCGCAACCGGTGACACGCAGTCGCAATACGAGACACGCGACACGCAACAGGCAGCACGCAGCACGAGCCCCACCAGGTGCGAATCCGCCGGGCTAAGCCTCCTTTCCGCCGACCGCACGTCGATTCTATACGATTAGAACGCCGCCACTGTATGCCGCCCTTCGCACCCCTGTCAACCCTCGACGTGCTGCTGATCGGCTACAAAATCGAATCGGCCGCCTCAATTGAGGCGGCCGATAGCGCGTACGCTGCGTGCGAGTTCCATTGGGGCTAACTCTTTCGGCGAGACAATTCACGCACGCCGAGCAAGGGGCTTTCGCTTCGTCTCATTGGCCGACACGCGCCGCGCCAATGCCTCGCCGGTGGCCACCGGCAGCACGCGTCCGTCGTCGTTCCGACCGCCCACCGCCACCGTCTCGGTAATCTCGGCGCCGTTGGCGTCGATCAGCCCGCGGACCAGCGCCAGGGCCGCCTCTTCGGTCTGAAACCGGCCGTACAAATTGCCTGTCTCCGTGTCCATCACGTCGTACCGCATTGCCATGCCTCTCATCGATCGGTCTCGGCCGTCAGAGGTGCTTGCCGAAATAGTGGCCGGCAGTGGCGCCGATCAGCAGCGTGATGACAGGGACCACGATTTGTAGGAAATCCTTGGTGCGATCCCATTCACCCTGTCCCCACACAGCACTGACCGACCCGGCGACTAGGACGATCCCAAAGAGGCCCATCGACAGATAGGCGAGGCGCGCCTCTCGCGTTGGCGGATCGGGGCTGACGTCGGTGATTTCTTGCGTCCGAATCGGTGAGCCAAACTCGGAGATGACGGCTGGCGTGGTGTCATCATCCATTGGCTAGAAGGGAATCAGTTCACGCAACTGACCGTTCCGCTCAACGAGGATGCGGCCGCCCTCCTTTTGCGTGTTGCGGACCCAGCGCTTGAGCGCGATCGATTCGCGGATCACGTTCGACAACGTGTCGCCCGATTCGCGGGCCAGCTCTTCCAGCGCGTCGTAGGCGTCGCCGGAGAAGTTGACGTTGACGCGGCGCGAATCCTGCGCCGGCCGGCTATTGGCCGCGGACTTGGCCGTTCCCATGTTTTGCTCCTTTTCTGCTCAATTTCTGCGCATCTCGCGCCGGTTACTCTATATTGTTATGCGGTACCCGGCAAGGGATCATAGAATGGCTGAAAATACCTTCAACCACTGAGGAGGCAACAGATGAACACGACCTATGAACTCTGGGACATCGAGACCGGGAACATCGTCGGCGACTTCTCGACGGCAGACGATGCGCTGAAAGTCGTTCAGGGCCTCCTCGACTCCTACGGTCCCGACTATGCCAGCGACCTCACCCTCAGCGGCCGCGACGGGACCAACGACGCCCGAGTCATCGCCTCCGGGCAGCAACTCGTCGACATGCTTGAGCGCCATGGTTGGCACAACTCCACCCCCGTGGGTGCTCGTACAAACTGACGTCACTACTCGTACACGGAACTCGTGGTCCGCGCGCATGGCCGCGATTCGGGCTTCAGCATCGCAGTGATGTCAACATCTTACTCAGTCGCCATTGCCTACCGTCTCCATCTTGTCAGGCGGGAATCGAGTCACGAGATATGAAGCTCGATATGGTAAAGTAGCGTTACCCGCGCCCCGCACAGATGATCTCTGGAGAACTCTTGAGGAGCCAGGCTGATGCCCATCCAGGATACCCCTGTCATGGTTGCAAAACGCATCAACCCTGCTGCTCTCTACGCGCTGACAACGGCTCTCAGCCGGGCATTTTGGTACAAAAAGGACTTGCGGGCGTTTCTCCACGCCTCCATTAGCGATCGGGCGCTCGTAGCGGACCTCGATTGGTCTGCGGTTAAGCGGCAGATCGCCAGCCAGCTTGTCGATTCACTCGCCGCAGATCAGGATCGACACCTCAAGACGCTCCTCAACCTGATCTTCGACCTGTGTGATTTCACTGATCCGACGCATCTGAGAGAACTGGAGGATGGAGAGGGCAAATACCGAGCAGCGGTAGAAGCGCTCGACACACTGAGGAAACACGCGGCTCCGTACCGCGCTGTTCAAACGCAAGAGGAGGAGGCGTTTCGCCGTCGGCAGCTGGAGCGTGCCCGTATGGAGCAGCGGCGGGCCATAGCGTCGGAACTCGACACGCTCAATCGTCAATTCTTTGTCATCGCCCGCCAAGATCCGCAGACCCGCGGGTATCGATTGGAGAAGCTGCTCAACGACCTCTTCGTGCTCTACGACATCGACGCGCGGGCGCCCTTTAGGATCCAAGGCGAGCAGATCGATGGCGCCTTCACCCTGGAGGGAACCGAGTTCATCCTCGAAGCCAAGTGGCAACAGGCGCCGACCCCACCGATCGATCTGGACAGCTTCGCGCGCAAGGTCGAGCGCAAACTCGACAACACGTTGGGGCTCTTCGTTTCCATGAGCGGGTTTACTACGAATGCGGTGGAGCTACACTCGCTTGGTCACCGTCCCTCGATCATCCTCATGACCGGCGAAGACCTCGCTGCCGTGCTCGACGACCGCATCGCCTTGCCTAACTTGATCGTGCGCAAGCGCCAGCATGCGTCCAGCACGGGGGAGATTCTTCTCACGGCGTCACGGATCATCTCGTAGCGGATAGTGTGGCGGATCACCACACCCGCCATGCCTGAGTGATACCTACGCCGGAGGTTGATGATGTCATGGTCGGCGATTGTTCCCTCTCTGATCGCATTGCTCGGCATTCCCTTGGCCGCGTTGTTGACTCTTTGGCGCGAGAATCATCTTCGGAGGCAGCAGTATCAAGATTGGGTGTCGCAGCGCTGGTGGGAGCGGAAGGCAGTCGCTTATACAGAGATTGTCGAAGCTGTGTGGCAGCGATCGGAATACGCCCGTGAATACTTGGACTACTTGTATGGACCGCAGCAGAGGAGCGTTGACGACAAGGCCGAGAAGTACCGGGACATGGACAAGAATCGAACGAATCTAAGAAAAGTGTCCGACGTTGGCGCATTCGTCATTTCCAATGAGGTGGCCGCGTCGCTGCAGCGATACTTCAAGGCGGCCCAAGAGATGATGCGCATTGAAGATCCAACCGAGCAAGTGGAAGCTGACGTTGAAGCGAGTCACTTATGTCTCCAAGAGGTAAGAGAAGCAGCTCTCCGTGACCTAAAAATCACTCGTCCGTCCAGCACGCCAACTTTGGAGGATGCACGATGAGTTCCAACATCGTTGCAAGCAATCAGCGTTCAGAGCCAGAGCGATTGGCGTATTGGTACTTTCGGCTCAATGGGTTTATGAGCATCGAGAATTTTCTCGTTCACCATGAAACGAGAAGCGACCCTCGCACCGACGTGGATCTCCT
>JBOGUE010000458.1:0-2042 GCA_050695955.1 Thermomicrobiales bacterium
TCCGGCCGCGGTATTACGGTCGCGAGGGCAGGCCGCGAAAGGGTACTCTCTGTCTGCATGACGCCGGCAGCCGTGATTCTTGGCGTCAACCGGGCCGCGGAAGCCCTCGCCGACTGGCCCGGTGGTCGCGTCCGGCTCGCCAGAGACGACGGTCAGGTCTCGCGCGCCGAGTTCAAGTTAGAAGAACTCTTCAAGCTCGTTGATCTGGCCATACCTTCCGGCGGCACGGCCGTGGACCTCGGCGCCAGTCCCGGAGGCTGGACGCGAATCGTGCGCCAGCGCGGCATGACAGTCTGGGCCGTCGATCCGGGTGATCTCGATCCCAGGGTTGCCAGCGATCCCGGCGTGCATCACGTGCGGACGACGGCCGGCCCGTTCTTGGCCACGATCGATCGCACATTCGACCTTGTCCTCAACGACATGCGCATGACGCCGGCCCTGTCGTGCGCGCTCATGCTCGACGCCGCCAAACACCTGTCGCCGGGCGGCCTCGCTATTGTGACGCTGAAGATCACACCCCACGACGCCCGCGGGATCGTACGCGAATCACTGCGCACACTTGATCGAGCGTACGAAATCGTCCTCGCGCGTCAGCTCTACCACAACCGCAACGAGGTCACCGTCGTCGCCCGCCTCAGAGACGCCTAATGCCTCAATCTCGTACACTTGGGAACCGGTCGACGGCACGGCCGAACGGCGGTCGTTGCAGGTCCGCGCCGAAGGGACGCGCTGTCGATGCCGTCGCGTAAGCCCGGCGTGCTGGGAAGGGAGCCGAGGGTGACACGGGTCGTTGTGACGGGCGTGGGGGCGATTACCCCGCTGGGGATCGGCGCCACCGTCTTTTGGGAAGGACTCACCGCCGGCCGCTCCGGCATCCGCTGCATTGAGCATTTCGACGCCTCCGACCTCGACGTCAAGATCGCGGGCGAAGTGCGGAATTTCGTCCCCAAAGACTTCATGGACTTCAAGGCGGCGCGGCGCATGGACCGCTTTGCCCAATTCGCCGTCGCCGCCGCGCGCGAGGCGGTGGAAGACGCCGGCCTCGAGATCACCGACGAGAACCGCGAGCAAATCGGCGTCATCGTCAACACCGGCGGCGGCGGCACGCCCTCGATGGAGCACGAGGTCGTCACGCTGACGTTGAAGGGACCGGGGCGGGTTAGCCCCTTCTTGATCTCGAACTTCGCGCCGAACATGGCGAGCTGCCAGGTCTCGATCACCTTTGGCATTCGCGGGCCGTCGGTGACCTCGGCGGCTGCCTGTGCCTCTGGCGTCCAGGCGTACGTCGACGCGGTCCACATGCTCCGCCGCGGCGAGGTCGACGTCGTCCTCACCGGTGGCACCGAAGCGGGGATCACCCGCACCTCGGTTTCCGGGCTGCAGAACATGGGCGCGCTCTCCCGTCGCAACGACGCGCCCGAAAAGGCGAGCCGGCCGTTCGATACCGGCCGCGACGGCTTCGTCTTCTCCGAAGGCGCGGCGATTATGGTCCTGGAAACGGAAGAGCACGCGCTGCAGCGCGGCGCCAACATCATCTGCGAGGCGCTCGGTGGCGCCTATACCTCCGACGCTTTCCACATCACCGCGCCCGACCCCAGCGGCGGCGGCGCGGCCCTGGCCATGAAGCGGGCGATGGCCTGGTCAAACCTAGAACCGTCGGCTGTGGACTACGTCGCGGCGCACGCGACCTCGACCTCGATCGGGGACATCGCCGAGACCGAGGCGATCAAACAGGCCTTCGGCGACCACGCCCAGACGTTGGCGCTCTCCTCGAACAAGTCGATGCTGGGCCATCTCCTCGGCGCGGCCGGCGCTGTCTCCGCGCTCGCCTGTGCCTTTGCCATCCGCGACGACATTGCGCCCCCGACAATCAACTTGGAGAACCAGGATCCCGCTTGCGACCTCGACTACGTGCCAAACGTCGCCCGCCGCATGCCGATCACCGTCGCCATGGCCAACGGCTTTGGCTTCGGTGGCCAAAACGCCGCCACGATCTTCCGAGCGTACTAGGCGTTAGGCGTTACGCGTTAGGGGCTTCGTCG
>JBOGUE010000459.1:0-5757 GCA_050695955.1 Thermomicrobiales bacterium
GTCGCGGACCGTTCTATGGTTGTTCCTCGGCCGCCGAACCGTCTTAATGCACCCTGCAAGTCTGTTGCATGTCTACTCGATTGACAATGTGACATAGTCAGTGTACGATCGTTCTTAGAAGATTGCAGTGTCAGGGCCAGAGGAGTTTACATGCCAGATCGCGACATTTTCCGAACTCACGTCAAACGCGAGTGGCGGTCCTCCGCTTGCAAAGCGTTCGCTCTTAACCTATCCGACAACACAATCGCGGCGATCATTCACAATTCCGCCACGCAACTGAAGAACACAGGTGGATGTCCAGGCCTGGACATAGTTATTGGGATCGCGGCGCGGGCAACTGGCGTCGAGGTCCCGCGTCTGTCTGTTGAGGAGGCGGTACGTCAGCTTGATGCAGTCTGTCGCAAGATGGGCAAGGAGACGACCTATCTTGCGGTAAGGGAGGCCAAGTCATTCTTGCTTGATCCAGCGCTTGATCCTGCCAGCTTCGCCGCAAGTTCGTATCCACAGCTATCCCAGGCAGTTTCCGAGTCGTTCCTGGTTGCCTATGTAGCTTCGGGGATATTTCCGGCTTGTCTGACTGCCGAACTCGTTGAGTCTGGTCATTGGACGATGGACCAGATTCGGCGGCGGCGCAAGGATCTCTATCAGCAATTGAGAGAAGATTCGGACTTCGTCGACATCGCCAGGCGACTCCTCGACGATCCAAGCGGGGCTCAGATTCGGACGGGTCGAAGGAAAACCAATCGCCGGAGTGTTGAAGAGTTGGTGTTCATGCCGCTGACTGTGGACTAACCGGCTAGGAACGATCAATGTTGGAGTCGGGGCTGCTTCCAACTTACGAGTACGATTTTGGGTCAGGAGTGATGACCCCATTTGGCCGATATCAGCGAATGACCCCTCGATCCGATGGCACTAGGTTGCCACCGGTCAGATATCTCTTAAATGATCTTCCGGTCGTCCGTGCGATGGGGAAAGGGCTTACCGCTAATCTGGCCGATCTCCGAGACATTGCCTTTGTTGTCTATGCTGTCGATCGATTGAGTTCGCGAACACTTCCAAGTGATCCGCGCCCCATCGGTGATCGGCAGTGCCGGCGACTCGTGATTCGGCTACCGCTCCGTCATCCCGAGCGATGGCAAGATCACCATGTTCAAGGCATTCTCGATACCTTCCTTGGATCCCTTTCAAACGACAACTGGGATTTTCACTTTTCGAAACGCCTAGAGGGAAAAGAACTTCAAGAACCATTATTGCAAGCTCACGATATTCGCGACCCCATAGTGGGTCTATTCAGTGGAGGACTTGATTCCTTTCTCGGTGTGGTCGAAGCTGCTTTCGGGCAGCCAAAGAGTATTGTCGTTGCGTCCTCTGTGACTTCTAGTTATCGCCTGCAGCATGCTCAAGCGGGCATCATTACAAGCATCCAGCACGAGATAGGCTCTCGACTGATCTGGGCACCCACGCCGGTTCGGCTGTTCGGTGGAGGCCTCAGCGCGGAGGAACGTGAGAGTAGCTGGCGCACGCGAATGTTTCTGTTCCTCGCACAAGGCGCAATAGCGACGGTTCTTGCCAACGCGAGCACACTTCGAGTCACCGAGAACGGCGTCGGTGCCATCAGTCTTCCATATGGAGCGGACCAAATCGGTGTGAGCAATACACGCGCGACTCATCCGCGCACGCTCGCGCTGTTTTCAGCGCTAATTGAAGGCGTGCTCGATTCTCCAATCGACGTAGTAAATCCCGCGCTTTGGCGCACAAAGGGCCAAATGTGCCACTTACTTGAGCAATTTCCGTATTTGCGTTTGGCAGTTCAATCAACAGTTTCGTGCGATCAGTTTGCATACGCTGGTGCTTCGCGGCAGTGCGGTCGATGCACGTCCTGCCTTCAACGAGGCCTAGCCCTATATGCAATCGGTTGTTCCCTGCCCGTTTCGAAACTCGACCAGGCCAGACCTTTCGATCGATTTCAAAAGTCCACGCAAGCAGCCAGGGTTCCGTTGCATGCGATGCGCGACCAGGTTGAACGTATGCGAGGTGCTCTTGTCGCAGTGAACCCAGAGCGTGCCGTTGTCGCCGAGTTTCCGGATTTGATTGACGTGCTAGCGACGGCTAACACCTTACGCTGGCCAGTTCAGGAGGTCCTTCGCAGGCTCGTCGTTCTTTATCGAAGCTATGTTGCGGAATGGGATGCCTTCTCGTCCCAGGTGGCATATCTACAGTCGGCAGCCTGAGACGACAGGGCGCCGCGTGTGGCGCGAGCGTTTTTGGAGGGTACAAGCGATGAAACAGGGTAGCCAGTGAACGATCACGCGTTTGAATCGATTGATCCGGCGGTCATTGGGGGAAAGCTCGCGGTTGCGCGGAAGGCACGTGGGCTGACCCAGCAGGATGCGGCGACTGAGCTTGGCGTCGCGCGAACCACGATCGTCGCGATGGAGAAGGGCGAGCGCCGGCCGAGAGCGGCCGAACTCGTGCGGCTGGCAAAACTCTATGGCCGGCAGGTTGGCGATCTGGTGCGACCAAGTCCCGTACGCGAGCCTGACAGCTTCGCCGTGCAGTTTCGGGCTGCTCGTGCGCCGACTGATAGTCCGATGAACGAGCGCAGGGAGAACGACATCCGGGCGTTTCAGGAGTTGTGCGAGCGCTACTTGGCGCTCGAACGGATCACTGAATCTCCCATGCCTCGCCGCTATCCCGAGTCCTATCCAGGCGAGGGAGCATCGCCGGATCGGATTGCGGAAGAAGTGGCGTCGACCGAGCGAAATCGTCTCGGTCTCGGAGACGGACCGATCGGCCGCTTGCGGGATCTCCTCGAATCTGATGTTGGTCTCCGCGTCTTCGCGATCCCCTTCGCGGACTCGCGACTGGCGGGCCTTTTTGCCTACTCCGAAGAACTCGGGGGCTGCATCGCGGTCAATGCGAACCATCCGGAGGAGCGACGGCGCTGGAGCGCGGCCCACGAGTTCGCCCACTTCCTGACTGACCGGTACCGTGCGGAGGTTCAGGTTCTGCCGATGTACCGACGCGTGCCGGAGGCAGAGCGGTTTGCCGAGGCATTCTCCCGTCACGTCCTCATGCCCGGAAGCGGACTCAACCGACGATTCCAGTCGATCAAGCGGGCAAAGGCCGGACCAATCACCCCGGCCGATGTCCTCAGTCTCTGCCAGCTCTACGGGGTCTCGTTCCAGGCGATGGTGCTGCGACTTGAGGATCTCAAGTTGCTCCGGCTCGGAACGTGGGATCTCCTTCACGATGCGGGATTCAAAGCGGACGGCGCACGCAAATTGCTCGACTTACCCCCCGTCGACAACGAATTCGAACGGTTGCCGTACCGCTATCAAGCCCTCGCGGTACAGGCATACGCTACCGGGGATATTTCCGAAGGGCGGCTGGCACAGTTTCTCGGTACCGACCGTGTCGGCGCGCGCTTGCGCGTCGAAGAGCTGACCGGTTCTCGCTTTGATGAACAGGGCGAAGTGCGGCAAATGGCGCTCGACTTTGGCACGGTGCTCGCTGGAGCGACCGGTTGACCCCCTTTGGCAGGAGCACGTCGCTGAGTCAATCCGAGACGACGATCTTGGATGCCTGTGTCGTCATTAATCTCCATGCCTGCCGCCGCATCGCGGAGATCATCGGCACGATACCGGGTCCGGTGGTCCTCGCGGATCGTGTTTTTCAGGAGTGCCGATTCGATCCGTTCTCCACGTCGGACAATGACGGGGAACGGGCCGAGCGAATGGACCTCCGCGAACTCATCGCGTCAGAGCGCCTTGGTTTGATCGATGACGTCAGCGACGACGAATTGCGGACCTACGTCGATCTTGCAATCGACCTCGATGACGGCGAGGCGATGACCCTTGCGCTGGCGATCCATCGCGGTTACACGGTCGTGACCGATGACCGAGCGGCGATCCGAATGCTGGGAGCGCGCGCTCCTCTGCGATCGACCCTTGATCTGGTTAGGGAGTGGGCTGAACGCGAGGCCATCACACCGGACGTGGTTCGCGCGACGCTGACCGATCTCCGCGGCCGTGGCCGGTATGTTCCTGGACGCAATCATCCGCTTCGGGCCTGGTGGGATCAGTTTATGAGCGATCTATACCAGCCGCTCAATGCGTGACCCGCGCGTTTGGCTTGACTACCATGTCTCTGTCCTGGTTTCTGCCTCTGGCCGCGGCCGCCTCTGGGCAGGGGCGAAGTTCGCTGGATGTGAGGAACAAGGGACGGGATGTCGCTGGCGGTCTATCCGATGTGAGCCGACGAGTTATCCGCCGACAGCCTTTAGCCGACTGCCCCTTCACTTGATCCCGGACCGCGGCGTGGTCGCCGCGTCTCCGGTCTCACCTCAGGCCGCGCAGCAGGAGAGCTTGGCGACGTCCCGCTCGAAGGCGAGCGCTGCGAGCTTGAGGCCCTCGCTTATCGTGAGGTACGGGGCGAAGCCGTCGACGAGGTCCGCGACGGTGAGGCGGTGCTTTACCGCGAGTGTCGCGGCATGGATCACGTCGCCGGCGTTGCCCGCCACGACGTGGGCGCCCAGCAAGCGATCCGTCACGGCGTCGGCGACGAGTTTGAAGACGCCGACGTCCTCGTGGTTGACCTGCGCCCGCGGCACTGCCGACACCGGCAGGACCGAGCTCTTGACCTCGTAGCCCTCGGCACGGGCCTGTTCTTCGGTGAGACCGACGGTGGCGACCTGGGGGTCGGTGAAGATGACGCCCGGCAAAGCGGTCAGATCGGCAGGCTTGGCGGCGCCGTTCAGCGCGTTCTCGGCGGCGAGGCCGCCCTGGTAGGCGGCGACGTAGACGAACTGGGGCGCGAGCGTGACGTCCCCGGCGGCGAAGATGCGCGGGTTGGATGTCCTGAGCAGGTTGTCGACCACGATCGCGCCGTGTTCGTCCGTTGCTACGCCGGCGGCCGGAAGATCGAGTGCCTCGACGTTCGGAGCCCGGCCGGTCGCAACCAGGACGTGTTCCGCGTCCAGAACCCGACTCGCGCCGTCGACCCCGACGTGCATGCGTCGGACCTCGGCGTCGCGCTCGACGCGTTCGGCGTGGGTGCCGGTAAGGACCTCAACGCCCTCCCGCAGGAGCATCGCCTGGACGGCCTCGGCGACCTCCGGTTCGTACTCCGGCAGCAGCCTCTGGCCGCGCTGCAGGAGCGTGACCTCTGTACCCAATTGCCGAAAGAGCTGGCCGAGTTCGAGTGCGATGTAGCCGGCGCCGAGGACGACGAGGGAGCGGGGCAAGACGGTGAGGTCCATGGCGGTCGTGCTCGTCAGGTACCCGGCCTCCGCGAGTCCTGGGATGAGCGGGACGGCCGGGCGGGCGCCGGTGGCGATGAGGTAGTTCGCTGCCCGGATCGTGTGGGGGCCGACGGCGAGCGTGGCGTCGTCGAGGAAGTGGGCGTCGCCCTCGCCGATGATGAGTTCCCAGCCGTATTCGTTGATCAGGTTGGCGTACTTCTCCCGCCGCAGGCTGCCGACGAGCCGGTTCTTCTGGACGACCATCGCGCCAAAGTCCACTTTGCCGGCGTGGGTTTCGATGCCGGCGAAGGGGTGGTGACCGGCGGTGTGGTAGACCTCGGCGGCCCGCAACAGCGTCTTGGAGGGGACGCAGCCGATGTTGACGCAGGTGCCGCCCAGGGTGCCGCGCTCGACCATGACCACGCGGGCGCCCTGCTCGCGGGCCTTGATTGCGGCGGCGAAGCCGGCGGCACCCGAGCCGACGATGGCCAGATCGTACTCGGTCCCGTCCGTGC
>JBOGUE010000460.1:0-11501 GCA_050695955.1 Thermomicrobiales bacterium
GGCTCGCTCCTCCTGCCGCTGGCGGAGATCACGGTCGGCGTCCTCCTGCTGCCCCGCGCCACCGCGCAGTGGGCCGCGATCGGCGCCATGGTGCTGCTACTCCTCTTCGTCGCGGCGATCGGCTACAACCTCGCCCGCGGCCGGACGCCCGACTGCCACTGTTTTGGCCAACTCCATTCTGAGCCGGCCGGGTGGTCGACCTTAATCCGCAACGGGGTGTTGGCCGCCGTCGCTGGGTTCCTCATCGCCGGCGGTTGGGGCGATCCCGGTCCCAGCACCATCGCCTGGATTGAGGATCTCTCAACCGGCGAACGGATCCTCGGGGCGATCGCCGCGCTCGCGTTGGTTGGCCTCATCGCCGAAGGGTGGCTTGTGGTCCACCTCCTGAGCCAAAACGGGCGCGTGCTTCTACGTCTCGACACCATCGAGACAATGGTGGCCGAGGGCGGCGCTGCCGTCGCGGCGGCTGCCCCTGCCGCTACCGCACCGCCGCGTATTGGGTTGCCTGAGGGGTCGCCGGCGCCTGCCTTCCGGTTGGAGGGCCTCCACGGCGAAACGATGACGCTCGACGCGCTGCGAGCCGCCGGCAAGCAAGTGCTCCTCATTTTCTCCGATCCGAACTGCGGTCCCTGTAACGCGCTCTTGCCCGATATGGGGCGTTGGCAGCGCGAGCACGGCTCGAAGTTAACTGTTGCGCTACTCAGCCGCGGCAAGGCCGAGGCGAACAAGGCGAAAGCCGCCGAGCATGGGCTATCGCATGTCCTCCTGCAAGTGGATCGCGAAGTCTCCCAGCTCTACCAGGCCCACGGAACACCGAGCGCTGTCCTCGTACGGGCAGACGGCACAATTGGCAGCCCGGTTTCAGCCGGCGCCGAGGCGATCCGCACGCTCGTCAGCAAGACAACCAGCACCTTGAGCATCCACCCCGCGGCGGTTGCCGCGCGACCGACCGGCAACGGCGCCGCCCGGGCCCCAGCGCCCGCGCCGCCACCGGCGGGCCCTGCCGCCGCGCCCCGCCCCGCCACCAACAATGGGGGGCAGGAAGACCAGGCAGCGCCCGATCCACGCATCGGTCAGCCCGCTCCAGCCATCAGCCTGCCCAACCTCGAAGGGAAGACGGTCAACCTCTCCGACTTCCAGGGTGATCCGACGTTGCTCGTCTTCTGGAACCCAGGCTGTGGCTTCTGCCGCCGCATGGTCGACGATTTGAAGGCATGGGAGGCCGATCCGCCCAAGGGCGCACCGAAGGTCTTGCTTGTTTCGACCGGAGAAGTCGAAGCGAACAAGGCGTTGGGCCTGGCCTCGCCGACGTTGCTTGACCAGGGCTTCGCCATTGGCCGCGCCTACGGCGCTTCCGGCACGCCATCGGCCATCCTGATCGACAAGGACGGTAAGATCGCCTCCGGCGTCGCCGTCGGCTCTCCGGGCGTCCTTGCTTTGGCCAATGGCCAAGATCCGAAGACCGTCGCCAGCGGCTCCGGCGCTCCCGCGCCTCCCGCGTCGAAGAAGGGTCAGCGTGCGCCAGCCGTCAAACTGCCCGACCTCGAAGGGAATACGTTCGAGTTGAGTAAGACCCGCGGCGGCAAGACGCTGCTCGTCTTCTGGAACCCAGGCTGTGGCTTCTGCCGCCGCATGGTCGACGACTTGAAGGCATGGGAGGCTGATCCGCCCAAGGGCGCGCCGAAGATCGTCCTCGTCTCGACCGGCACCGTCGAATCGAATAGCGAGCTCGGCCTCAAGTCGACCATCCTGCTTGACGAGGGATTCGCTATCGGCCGCAACTTCGGCGCATCGGGCACTCCGTCTGCCGTCTTGATCGACGCCAAGGGCAACATCGCATCCGACGTCGCGGTCGGCGCCCCCGGCGTCCTCGCCCTTGCCGGCGCTCCGCGGAACCAAGCCCAGGCAGTTTAGCCCGTCGAGACATCCTGCACTATTCGCATGAGACACACCGCGGGCTCGTCCGAAATGGACGAGCCCGCTGTCTTACTGCTCCTGTGGCCCGGCCGCCCGCGCTTCTTGGCTGCGTCGCAACTCGGCTTCAGCCTTGGCGAATTGGTCCCGCCGCCGCTCGGCACGGTGCGTCTCCCGCTCCAAGCGGGCTTCGGCCGCGGCAAGCCGCTCCTGGGCGCGCCGAAAGCGCCGCTCCGCGCGCTCCTCCTCCGCCACCAGCGTGCGTTCGGCCTCCGCCGCGGCCTGCAGCAGCTCCGGGTTGCCCGCCGGCTTCTTCTCCGTCATCACCATCACCTTTCCACGTCCAGCCGCCATTTCACGAATCATGGTACGTTAGCCGGACCATGCACCGTCCGCTTCACATTGAGGCGTTGATACGGTGAGCGACGCGTCGAACAAGGCGATTGGGCCCCGCCGTGGCAAATGTTAAATCGGCGAACGCGGTCATTGCCGCATTCGACGTCGGTTCCAACTCGATCAAGATGACCGTCGCCCGTGGAGCGAATCACGGCGCTGTCGAAGAGTTCGCCTGGGACTCAGAGACGGTCCGCCTTGGAGCTGGCCTCGACACCACCGGCCGGCTCGCGTCCGACCGCGTCGACGCCGCCATTGCAACGATCGTGCGGTTCGCCGGAGATGCGCGCGCCGCCGGGGCCACCCGACTGCTCGGCGTCGCAACCGAAGCGGTAAGGACGGCTGAAAACGGCCCGGATTTTCTCGAACGCGTCTGGCGCGAGGCTGGAGTCGAGATTCGCGTCATCTCTGGCGATCACGAGGCGTCACTGACATTTCGCGGCCTCGCCGCCGCCATCGACCTCTCCGGGCGCATTCTCGTCGCCGACGTTGGCGGCGGCAGCACCGAACTTATCACCGCCGCGCACGGCCATGTCGTTGCGGCGCGATCGCTCCCGCTCGGCTCCGGTCGCTTGACCGATCTCCACATCCAGGGCGATCCCCCGAGTGCGGGCGAGCTCGGTTCCTGCCGAGAGACCGCCGCGTGCCAACTCGCGGCCGTGCCGTTGCCGAACGAACCAGATCTCCGGCTCGTCGTCGTCGGCGGTACCGGCGAATACCTCATGCGGCTCATGCCACAAGGGCGACCAACGACGCCCACCGATGTCGACGACACGATCAACCGATTGACGACTATCCCGTCCGCGCGCTTGGCGGCGATGATTACGATCCCAGAGGCACGCGCCCGGGTCCTGCCGGCCGGCATCGCCATCGTTCAGGCGCTCGCCGCCCGGACGCGACCCGTGAGAATCGACGGCGCACGCAGCGGCATTCGTACTGGGCTCCTCATGGCGGCATTTGCCGGAGAGGTATAAATGACGAAATCTATCGAATCCTCGTTCGACCCGAACCAACGTTTCTGTTCGGTGATGAAAGAGCTCATCGCCGCTCGCTTCGGCGCACTCTGGGAGGCCATTCCCGTCGCCATCGACGGGACCGACGTCGAAGGCGTCCACGATGTCCGCGTCGCGACCCGCCGGCTGCGCGCGGCAATGGACGTTGCCGCCGATTGCTTTCCGGCCGATTGGTACCGACCGCTCCGCGCGGCGGCGAAGGAGATCACCGTCGCCCTGGGCGAAGTGCGGGATCGCGACGTCATGCTCGAAGCCCTCCGCGCCGAGCGGTCGGCGTCCGCCCCCGAGGAATGGCCCGGCATCGATCGCCTGATCGCTCGCATCGAGCGCGAACGCGATGTCGCGCGAACAGAGATGCTCGCCTTTCTCGCCAGCATCGAGGATCGCCAGACAGCGCATGAGGCGGAAAAACGCTTCGGCCCGGCCGCCGCGTTCGCTCCCGCGCTCAAAGCAGGGCGACCATGAGCCGCGCCTGGCCCGTCAAACGCCTCGACCCTAGCGCGACGCTCGCCGACAACGCCCGGCGCATCCTCGCGATCCGCGTCGCCGAGTTCTATTCCTACGCCCCGATCGTGGCCGAAGAGTCGGCCGTCGAAGAGCTGCACGACCAGCGCATCGCCGCGAAGCGCCTTCGCTACACCCTCGAGCTCTTTCGATCCGTCTTCGGTGAGCTGGGCGAGCGCCAGATCGAACGCGTCAAGGCAATCCAGGAGGATCTCGGCCAGCTCCACGACTTCGACGTCCGCATTGCACTCGTCGAGGAGGAGCTTCGTGTTCTCGTCGCCGAGCAGCTCGACGGGCTGCAACGCGCCCTCGCCTCCGCCCCCGCCGACGATCATCGCGCGATCAGCACCGCCGCTCTCCGACCACCACCCGATGATCCCCGTCGCGGCTTGCTCGCACTCCTGGGCCGGCAGCACGCCGCCCGGCGCGAGCGCTATCAGGCTTTCCTCGCCAATTGGCAACAAAGCAACACGGACGGGCTGCGGCGCGATCTGGTGACCCTCTCATCTTTTCCGCTGGTCACCTGATCTCATGAGAACGCCAGGTCACAGCAACGCTCATCACGCGGCCACCGTCTCCATCGGCGCCCCCTCGGCGCGCGCGGACCCGGTCTCCGGCGCCGGCAAGTATTCTTCTGCCCGCCACAGCGCCGACCGCGAAAATGCCAGCGCAATGATGACGATCGTGAGACCGATGCCGGCATAGACCGCGGCCACGTTACCAGTTCGTTCGATCAGCCAACCGCCCGCCAGCGTCCCCAACGGAATCGCGGAAAATGCCATTACGCTCGCCACGCTCATCACCCGGCCGAGCAAATGGTTCGGCACGATCGCCTGGCGCAGGCTGCCCGTCGTGATATTGAATAGCACGCCGACGCCTGAAACGAGCCCCCAGAGGACGAGACCGCCCCACAACCAGGGCATCACCGCCATCCCCACCGTGAGCGCGCCGTCGAGCGCCAGGGCGCCGAGCGCGACAGCCCCGAATCGGTAGCGCCGGCGCAGCGGCCCGACCGTCAGCGAGAACGCGATCACGCCCGCGCTGCCGGCGGAGAAAAAGAAGCCGACTTGCGCTTCAGTTGCTTCCAAGCGTTCTGTCGCGAACAGGACGATCTGCGAAAACGCGGTCGCCCCGACGAGGTTAACCAATGCCATCATGATCGAGATATTCCGCAGGACGGGATGACCAAGCACGTACCGCAAACCCTCGACAACGTCGCGGCGCACACTTCCCTGTGCGCCCGCCGCCCGCGGCGCGTTAAACGGCCGCCGGATCGTCAGCAGCGTGACCGCCGAGAGTCCAAACGACGCCGCGTCGACCATCAGCACCGCCTCGGTCGACGAACGCGCGATCACGAAACCGGCGACAAATGGGCCCGCGAACGCGGCAGTGGAGTAGCTCGCCTGGATGCGACCGTTCGCGGTCACCAGATCCCTCGCCTCGACCAGACTCGGAATCGCCGCGAACTGGGCTGAGTCGAAGCAGATAGTCAACGTCGAGTTGACGAACGCCACGACGTAGACGTGCCAGACCTCAAGCCGGTCCGTGAATGCCAACGCGGGGATCGTCGCGACCACCACCCCTCGCAGCAGATCCGCCACGATCATCAGTCGCCGCCGGTCGAGTCGGTCAACCCACGCCCCGATCACCAGACCGAAGAGCAAGTAGGGCAGAAATGTAGCCGCCGTCGTCGCCCCAAGGTTGAGCGCGGACCCCGTGAGGTAGAAGACGGTCAGCGGCAACGCGACGATCGTTACTGAGCTACCGAAGTTGGAAATCGTCTGTCCAGCGAAAAACGCCCAGAAGTCTCGCGGCGCGTTCAATTGCTGTCCCCTCGGTTCTCCGTGGGATCATCCTGCCACGTCCTCGCTCGTGGCGCGTCTGGGCTTTCCGAAGGCGGCAGCGCGGGGAAGAATCCGACCAGCATTTCGTACAACGCGGCCCCCGGCGGGGGTTCGATGTTTGATTCGTCGACCGCCGCGAACTCGTCGTGCAGGGACTGGAAGCGCTCCCTGAATTGCTCGACCTGTTCCGGCGTCAACACCAGCCATTTCCGGCCAAGCACCAATCGGTTGGGCTTGATTTCGTAGTGCGCCGACTCCTGCAAGTCGATCAGACCAGCGTCGACGCTGCGCCAGATCTCGCTTCGGGTCTCGTCGAGGATGACGGAGAGCATAACGTCGAGCGCTTCCGACGCTGCCTCGGGCGACGCGAGCAGCCCGCGATCGACGCTCAGCCGGTAGGCGGTCACCTGGTACCGGCGCTCGACGATGCCGGAAACCAACCGCGTCTCGGCCACCCGAATCAATTCCTGCTCGGCAAGCTGATGGACGTGGTAGTAGAGCTTGGTCTGCGAGACGTCGAGTGCCGCGGCGACCTCTTTGACCGACCGCGACTCCCCACCCGCCGCCCGCAGGTACTCGAGGATCCGCAACCGCAGCGGGTGCGACAGCGCGGCCAGCGCCTCCGGGTCGGTAATAACCTGCACATGTTCTGGCCGGATACTCGTCATCATCGCCTCGTATTCATCATCCATCAATCATTCACATTCTGTTGAATGGCCTAGTTGACTACGCGCTGCTTGTCAACGAGTCGACCGTCGTCTTCACCATGGTAGGCTGACTGCATTGCTCGTTCGCCGACGTCAAAGAGGGCCGAATGACCGTGCAGGACGACGACTCTTTCGAGGGCACAGCGGCCGATCCGGATCAATCCGCGCTGGTCCACCAAATCGACGAGGCAGTCGAAGAGCTTCGCGCCGAAATCGTGACGTTCCTCCAGGAGATCGTCCGCATACCCAGCGTCACCGGCTCCGAGGGCGAGGTGCAGGCCGTCGTCGCCGCGCGTTTTCGCGGCGCCGGCCTGGAAACCGACGTCTGGGAACCCGACCCCACCGTGCTCGCGCCCTACAGCTTGCACATTGGCGGGTTCGAATCCCTTGCCGGCCGACCCAACGTCGTCGGTCGCCTGGCCGGAACCGGCGGCGGCCGATCCCTGATCCTCAACGCCCACATTGACACCGTTGAACCGGGCGACGCCATCCGCTGGGCCCACCCCCCGTATGCCGCCCAGATCGAGAACGGCCGCCTCTACGGCCGAGGCGCCTGCGACATGAAAGCCGGGCTGGTCACCAATCTGTTCGCCCTCCTCGCGCTCCGCGCCGCCGGTCATGCGCCGCGCGGCGACGTCATTCTGCAAAGTGTGATTTCGGAGGAGGACGGCGGGGCCGGAACCCTCGCCGCCATCCTGCGCGGCTACCGGGCGGACGGCGCGATCGTCACCGAGCCGACGAGCTTGGCCATCATTCCTGCCCACGGCGGCTCACTCGTCTTCCGCCTCCACGTTTCCGGCCGGGCGGCGCACGGAGCCGTCCGCGATGAGGGCGTCAGCGCCGTCGAAAAGTTCTCGTATCTGCACCGCGCCCTGCTCGACTTCGAAGCCGGGCGCAACGCCGCCATCGACCACCCGCTCTACGCCGGTGTGCGCAACAAGGTCCCAGTTAGCATCGGCGTCGTCCACGCCGGGTCATGGCCGTCCACCGTGCCAGAGGAACTCATCGCCGAGGGCCGTGCCGGCCTCGTGCCCGGCGAGGACCTGGCGGCGTTTCAGCCCATCTTCGTCGCCGCGGTCGACCGTGCGGCGGCAGCCGACGCGTGGCTCAGCCAGCATCCACCGCGCGTCGAATGGTTCAGCGGCCAGTTTGCACCGGCAGAGATTCCAGCCGACTCCCCCCTCGTTGGGGTGATGGCGCGTGCGTCTCACGCCGTCACCGGCCATCCCCCGGCCGTGGAAGCAGTCACCTACGGCGCCGACATGCGCCACTTTCTCCTCTTTGGTAACATGCCCTGCCTCATGTTCGGCGCGGGCGACGTTCGAGTGGCGCATTTTGCCGACGAGTATGTGGCCATACACGAACTGTTGACCGCCACCAAGGCGCTCGCCCTCGCCGTTGCGGCATGGTGCGGCGTCGTCCCCCGCCCCACGTAGTCGATATCGACGCCGCGGCGTGGCATCCAACGTGCGAAGAAGGGATTGGGGAAATCCCAGCACCAAGTCGTCGCATGTCCGTGCGCATCGCGGGCCGAATCACCAATCGGCAACGAGGGGATCGCCGATTCCCGATGCACAGGAATATTGTGCAATGTATCTGCAATCTCTCGCGCTTCCCTGTACAGTCTACTCGGCGATCGGGCGGCGGAGCCCGGCGCGGCGGCGCCCAACGGACCATAACGATCGCCGCCTCGGACGGTCGGCGCACCGTGCCCGCGGATGAGGAGGATCAGATGAAATTCGCCCCTCGCGATGGATCGGCAGCTCGCACCCTGGCATATACCGCTCCAGATCAGCGGCGGAACAACGGCTTGACGCCCGCGTGGCAGGCGCAAACCCCCGTGGCGTCAGGGCAGACGCCTACCGCCATCGACCGTCTTCGCCCCCGACCGTTTGATGGACGCTCCGCCTCGTCCCGCCCCACCACGGTCACCTACCAGCGCGGCCACGAAATCTTCACACCAGGACACGGCATCAATCTGGTCTACGTCGTGCGCACCGGTTGCGTCCGGCTCTACAAAGTCCTGCCCGATGGTCGCTCGATCAATCTCGGATTGCTCGGGCCGAACACCGTCTTCACCCAGGAGGACGTCATCGACGGCATCGCCTCCGGCGCCATCGCCGAGGCGCTCGTCGAAAGCACAGTTTCCATCGTCGAAATCGATGAACTCTCCGCCTTGGTCGCCGACGCGCCCGAGTTGGCCGGCGCCATCGTCAGCGGCATGACGCGCCGTTTGACCGAACTTCAGACCCTTGTCGAGCATCTCCTCGTGCGTGATACCACCGTCCGCCTGGCCACGACATTGTTGAGCCTCTCCGAGCGCTTCGGCCGCGGGACCAGCGACGGCAAAGTCGCTATCACGCTGCCGCTCACCCACCAGGGTCTCGCCAACATGATCGGTTCCAACCGGGTCACCGTCACCCGCAAACTGATCGAGCTCCAAGAGGGCGGCTATATCCGCTCCCTCGGCCGCAACGGCATGGCGGTTGATCCCGCGATGCTTCGCCAGTACGCTCACGCCGCGAGCGAGCTGCGATAACAGCACGCGCTTGTCCGAGTCGACGGAGGAAGCCCGATGGCCGAAAGTCAAACCGGGACGAATGGGCGTGGCTCCGGCGGCGCGGCGCCGGCTGGTCGCATTTTTATCACGGGCGGCACCGGGTTCGTCGGCGGCAACCTGCGCCAAGCGCTCTCCGGCAGACCGCTGCGGTTGCTCGTCCGCGACCCCGCCGGCCAGGAACTGCCCGGACCGGACGTCGAGCTCGCCACGGGCGACGTCACGCGGCCAGACTCGCTCCGAGGAGCACTAGACGGCTGCGACACCGTCATCCACCTCGTGGCGATCATTGCCGAGAGCGGCGGCGCCACCTTTGACGGCGTCATCCGGCAGGGCGCCGCGAACGTCCTCGCCGAAGCCAAGGCCGCGGGCGTCCGTCACTTCGTCTTGATGAGCGCCATCGGCGCGCGGGACGATCCAGCGTTCCCCTACCTCAAAGCAAAGTGGGACGCCGAGCAAGCCGTCAAGGCAAGCGGCATCCCGTGGACCATCTTCCGGCCGTCGGTCATCTTCGGACCCGGCGACGGCTTCATCAACGTCCTTGCCGACCTCGTCCGCGGCTACCCGATCATCCCCGTGGTCGGCTCCGGCGAAAGTAAGTTCCAGCCCGTCGCGGTGGGCGAGGTGGCGCAAGCGTATGTCCGCGCCGTCGATGATCCCGCCGTCGCGGGGCAAACGTACGAGTTAGGTGGCCCGGAGATCCTGACGTACGAAGGCATGCTCGACATCATCGCCGCCAAGTTGGGCAAGCGCAAACGGAAAGTGCATCTCCCCGTCGGCCTGATGAGGCCGGTCGTCTCCCTCTCAAAACCGTTGCCCAAGCGGCTCCGCCCGCCGGTTACAGAGGAACAGCTCAAGATGCTCGCCCTCGACAACTGCACCGATCACTCGGCCACCCCGGAGCTGATCGGCCGCCAACCAACCCGGCTCCAGGACGGCATCGACTACATCCTACGTGGGCGTTAGGCGTCAGAGAATCGACGACGTAAACCCTAACGCCTAACGAACGCTTGCGATCTCGCCCGTCCGCCCCTTATGATGCCGCGCCCGGATAGCACGATCCGCGGCGCGGCATCATCGAGAGAGGGCTGAACGCGGCATGGGTGTCTACCAGGAACTCGGCGTTGCGACGATCATCAACGCCAGCGGCACGTTGACCAGGCTGGGTGGCTCGCGCATGGCCCCCGATGTCCTGGCGGCGATGGCGGAAGCCGCCGGTTCTTTCGTCCGCATCGACGAGTTGCAAGATCGGGCGGGAGAGGTCATCGCCGAGGTCACGGGAGCCGAAGCGGGCTATGTCGTCACCGGCGCGGCCGCCGGCCTCGCCCTCGGCATGGCCGCCTGCGTCGCCGGACTCGACGTCGCGAAGATGGATCGCCTACCCGACACAAGCGGGATGAAGAACGAGGTCGTCGTCCAGCGCGGCCATCGCAATGCCTACGACCATGCCATCCGCATGGCCGGCGTCCACTTCGTCGAGGTCGGCTACCTCGGCTATCCCGGCGCCGGCGGCACCTTCGACTGGCAATTGGACGACGCGATCACCGAGCGCACCGCCGCCGTTGCCTGCCCCGTCCTCGACACGCCGGGCACATTGCCGCTGCCGGTCGTCGCCAAAATCGCCCACGCCAAAGGCGTCCCCGTCGTCGTCGACGCCGCCGCCTCGCTGCCGCCGCGCGCCAACCTGCGCCGCTTCATCGCCGAGGGCGCAGACCTCGTCTGCTTCTCCGGCGGCAAGTCAATCGGCGGCCCGCAGGCAAGCGGCGTCCTCGCCGGTCGACGCGACCTGATCGCCTCCGTCGCCCTCCAGCACCAGGATATGGATGTCCGCGCCGCGACCTGGTCCCACCGCGCCCGCATCGCCGACGGCACCCTGCGCGGCGTACCGCACCAGGGGTTCGGCCGAGCGATGAAGGTCGGCCGCGAGGAGGTGGTCGGCCTCATTGTCGCCCTCCGGAGTTTCGCTGCCGGTAGCGACGACGCCGATCGCACCCGTTGGCACGCCATCCTCGACATCGTGCAATCGCAACTTGGCGAGTCACAGCACGTATCAGTCTGTCGCCTCGTCAGCAAAAACCACGTCCTGCCGATGCTCGCCCTCGAACTCGATGAGTCCGCGCTCGGCCTCACTGCCTACGATGCGCTCAACCAACTGCTCGACGGCGAACCGCCGATCGCGATCGCCGAAACCCGCGCCGAGTTCGGCACGATCACCGTCAACCCGCAGGGCCTCACCGAGGCCGAAGCCGAGATCGTCGGCTGCCGCCTCCGCGACGTGCTAACCGCCGGCCCGGTAGTGCCGCGGGGATGAATCCCCTCGTTGAACCGTCAAAGCCCCTCCGGGACCATGGCAAGCAACCTCAACAGCACAGTCCCGAAGGGACTTCGTCGCGCGTAGACCGGGCCTTCAGCCCCGGTTCGTGAACGTCAACGGAAATCACCTCCCGCACTCGCCGCCCTCGTCACCGGTAACTCGCCGCCTGCAGCTCGAACAGCCCCGCGTACCGCCCGCCGACCGCCATCAGCTCCTGGTGCGTCCCCTGCTCGACCAGCCGGCCGTCGTCCAGGA
>JBOGUE010000461.1:0-11187 GCA_050695955.1 Thermomicrobiales bacterium
ACATCACACCAACCCGGTCGCTGATGTGCGCCACCACGGCCAGGTTATGCGCGATGAAGAGGTAGGTAAGATCGAATTGCGCTTGCAGCCGTTGCAGCAAGTTCAAGACCTGCGCCTGAATTGAGACGTCGAGCGCTGACACCGGCTCGTCACAAATGACGAGCTTGGGGTTGAGCGCCAGCGCGCGGGCAATGCCGATGCGCTGCCGCTGGCCTCCGGAAAACTCGTGGGGATACCGGTTCGCGAAGTAGGCATTGAGGCCGACGACGCGCAATAGCTCCTGGACACGCTCCCGCCGTTCTATCCGACTCCCCGCGCCGAAGATGTTGAGCGGCTCGGCAATCACCGATCCGACAGTCATGCGCGGATCCAGAGACGCCGACGGATCCTGAAAGATCATCTGAATGTCGCGCCGATAGGGCTGTACGGCCCGCGGCTTGAGCCGGCTAATGTCGTCGCCATTGAGATAAACATGGCCCTCGGTCGGATCGTAGAGCCGGATGATCGTCTGGGCCAGCGTCGATTTGCCGCACCCGGACTCGCCGACCAGGCCAAAGGTTTCGCCCCGTCGGATCGCGAAGGAGACATCGTCGACCGCCCGAATCGTCAGCTTCCTGCCACCGAGTAGCCCACCACCGTCCGTAAAGTACTTCTTGAGATGTTCGACCTTGAGTATCTCGTGGCCACGGTCACTCGGCGGGGCCGTCGTGGACGCGGATGGGAGGTCGGACTCAATCATGGCTTGTCTCGCTCATTTCACGAGTCGAGCCGGCCGTCATGGCGGCTCGCTGGGGTTCCCGCGCGACGCCAGGGAACCAACAGGCCGCGTGTTGCCCCGGCGCCGTCTCAGTCAACGGCGGCGCCTCTTCGCACTTCGCCTGTGCCCGGGGGCAGCGGGGCCGGAAACGGCATCCTGTCGGCGGCGCAAGGAGATCAGGAGGCATACCGCCAATCGGCACCAGCGGGTCCTTCACCCGATCGCCGAGCTTTGGCACCGAACGCAACAACCCCATGGTATACGGGTGCTGCGGGTTGGCAAAGAGGTCTTTCGCGGCGCCTTCCTCAACGATCTTGCCGGCGTACATCACGAGCACACGCCGGCAGACCTCCGCCACGACGCCGAGATCGTGCGTAATCAAGATAATTGCCGTGCCGAGATCGCGATTCAGGCCGGTCATTAGGTCGAGAATTTGAGCTTGGATCGTGACGTCGAGGGCCGTCGTCGGTTCGTCGGCGATGAGAACGCGTGGGTTGCAGGCGAGTGCCATAGCAATCATCACGCGTTGCCGCATGCCTCCCGAGAACTGATACGGGAAGGCGTAGAATCGTTCCTCGGCAGCCGGCACACCGACGCGCCGCAACAGGTCAACTCCACGACGCTCGGCCTCGTGCTTGTTCAGTCCCAAGTGGAGCATGAGCGGTTCCATGAGCTGGTCGCCGATGGAATAAACCGGATTGAGCGAGGTCATCGGGTCCTGGAAGATCATCGCGATCTCGTTACCGCGAATGCGGCGCATTTCGCCATCGGAGAGCTTCACGAGGTCCTTGGCATTGCCCTCGGCACGGAGGACGATTTCTCCACCGACGATCCGGCCGGGCGGGTTCGGCACAAGCCGCATGATGCTGAGCGAAGTAACGCTCTTGCCGCAGCCCGACTCGCCAACGATTCCGAGCGTTTCCCCCTCGCCCACCGTGAACGAGACGTCATCGACCGCGTATACGACCCCGGCGCGCGTGAAGAACTGCGTCTTGAGGTTTCGCACCTCAAGCACGTTGTGTGCGCCGTTTGATACTCGATCGATCGAACTCGTGTTCATACACCCACCACGGTAAGTACAGCTCCCCGTTCCTCGCTCCTCGCTCCTCGTCAGTCGTTGCCTTTCGGGTCGAGCGCGTCCCGTAAGCCGTCGCCCAAAAACGTGAAGCCGAGCATGGTCAGGCCGATGGCCAGCACGGGAAAGAGGAGCATATGGGGATCCGACTGGATGTAGCCAAGGCGACTGCCCTCACCCACCATCTGTCCCCAGCTCGCCTGGGGCGGTTGAATGCCAACGCCCACGAAGCTGATCGCTGATTCGAGAAAGATCGCCTCCGGGATGCCAAACGTCAGCGCCACGATGATCGGCGTCAGGCTGTTGGGCAACAGATGACGAACGACGATGTACCGTGCACCCGCGCCCGAAACGCGCGCTGCCTTGATGTACTCCTGTTCGCGCAGTATCAGAAACTGAGCGCGGACAAGGCGACACATCGTCACCCAACCGACCACGCCGAGCGCGATGAAGATGTTGGTGAGACCTGAGCCCCACCAATTGAGAAAGAGCAATACGAGAAGCACGAGTGGGATGGCATAGACAACGTCGACGATGCGCATGATGACGTCGCCAATCCACCCGGAGTGGTATCCGGCCATCGCGCCCACCGGCACGCCGATCAACAGCACGATGACCTGCGCGACGACACCGACGAGGAGCGACACGCGCGCCCCGTAAATCAGACGGCTGAAGATATCGCGGCCGTTGGCATCCAGACCCATCGGCCAGGTCCAGGTCGGTTCGTACCGCGCCAACCGCGGATCGACGACCTCGCTCTCGCTGTACGGCGCCAACACCGGCGCCAGTATGGCCAACGTGACAAAGGTGACGACGATCGCCAGTCCGATGATGGCCAAACGGTTTCGGATCAAGCGCCGCCAGGCATCGCCCCACAGGCTGGCTTGGCGAACGGACACGATTTCTTGTTCGGCGGCAAGTCCCGCTAAGGGTGATACCTCCGCCCCCGACGTTGGCCCTGGCATCGAGCTTTCGGCATCGCGCGGTGAGAGATCGACCTGATCCAAAGCGCGGTCGGAAGCGTGGTATTCGGCGCCTGGGTGCGTCATCGCCCCTCTGCCTTTGCTGGCCGGATCAATAGCGAATCCGTGGGTCAATCACGCCATAAACCAGGTCGACCACCAGATTCATCATCGCGAGAAAGACCCCGTAGATCAGCGTCACGGCCAGAATCATCGTTTGGTCCTTCGTTTGCATGCTTTCAACGTAGAACCGGCCCATGCCGGGGACGTTGAACACCTGCTCGACGAAGAAGGTGCCGGTGCCGACCGCGGCGAAGATCGGGCCGATGACCGTCACGACCGGAATCAGCGCGTTTTTCAACACGTGTTTGAGGATGACCTTTCGCTCCGCCAGTCCTTTCGCGCGGGCAGTGCGAACGTAGTCGGACCGAATTACGTCGATCATGCTCGATCGGGTGTACCGCGCCAGCACTGCCAACGGCGCGGCGCCGAGTGCAATCGTCGGCAGCACCCAATCGATCGGCCCATTCCAACCCTGCACCCGAAAGCCCAAATCGAATCCGAGATCGGGCAACCAAACGGCAAAGAACAGCAGGAGGAGGAACCCCATCACGAAGTTGGGCATGCTATAGAACAGGATCGCCAGCGTGACCGACGCATAGTCGAGGAGGCCGTTCTGGTTGACCGCGGCCAGGATGCCGAGTGCCATCCCGACAACGACCGCGAAGATCGTCGCCATTGTTCCGAGATGCAGCGATATTGGGAACGTTCGGCCGACGATGTCTGAGACCGTTTGCGGCCGATACGCGTACGACTGACCGAAGTCTCCGCGCAGACCGTTCCACAGGTACAAAACGAAGCGTTCGTGGACCGGTTTGTCCAGTCCATAGAGATTTTCAAGCTGCTCGATCATGGCCGGTGTGATGCCCTGGGCACTGCCCGTGTCAAACGGGCTACCGGGCGTCAACTCCATGATGACGAAGGTGACCGCCGTCATCGCCAGCAGCGTCGGAACAAACCAGAGAACGCGTCTAACGGTGAATCGGAGCATGCGCGGCTCGCTCCAAGTGACCGGCGGCCGTCATCTGCCGGCTCCGAGATGCCAATCGCGCCACACACGTAGACTGCCAACACCCCGTATACGAGGACGGCTGCCAGACAGACGGGGTGGGTGCGATAGAGCCATGGTCGCGCCAGCGTTGCCGCTCACCTGCAACGTCTATCTCCGTTTGACTCGGTGCGAACGGGCGGACTGTAGCACCGCTCGAAAAGACGTGTCAAGCGTGAGGACGGCAGGCGAGAGATTTGCGCCAGACGGCTGCAAGCATCATCGAAGGCGATCCGAACGTGCGCTACAGTTGACCTAGGCTCGTTCGAGTGCGATGGCCGCGGCGCCGTAGAGTCCTGAATCGTCGCCAAGTTGTGCGAGGACGAGTCTCGCGTGGTCGCGCAAGGCGCGGAAGGAGTGTCGAGGAATCGTGCGCCGTGCCGGCTCCAAGACGAGATCGCCCACGGCCACTAGCCCACCGCCAATCACGATCAAGTCGGGGTTGAAGGTGTTGATAAAGCCGCCGATCGCCGCTCCCAGCGCGATCCCCGCCCGCTCCAGTATCGACCGCGCCGAGGGATCACCGGCCACAGCCGCCTGAGCTACGGCGGAGGCCGTGACCGGCTGATCACCCGCCGCTTCGCGAATGGCGGCGCCGTCGGCCGTCGCCGCAACGGCGGCGCCTTCCCGACCGATAGCCCAGCCGGAAACGAAGGCTTCAAGACAGCCGACACTACCACAGGTGCAGCGCGGACCATCCATTGCGACCACGACGTGGCCCAGTTCACCCCCGAGACCCAAGGATCCGTCGACGAGCACTCCCTTGGTCATCACCCCGCCACCAACCCCCGTGCCCAAACCGAGGTAAACGATGTCGGACGCGCCTCTCGCCGCGCCGAATCTCGCCTCGCCCATCGTCGCGCAATTTGCGTCGTTGTCTACGACAACAGGCCGTTGCGTGGCCGCCGAAAGCCGATCGCGCAGCGGGACGTCGAACCATCCTGGCAGATTTGGCGTGAAGTGCACGATTCCGGTGCGCGGGCTGAGCGGTCCCGGCGAGGCGACGCCAACCGGTGCATCTCCGGCGACGCCAGCCTCACCAGCGACCGCCGTAATGAGTCGCGCCATCCGCTCAATGACCGCGTCCGGCCCGTCGACGGCGCCACTCGGCACACTCTTGCGACAGGTCAGCGTTCCGTCCATTGAGACGACGGCAGCACGGAGATTCGTGCCGCCAAGGTCAATCCCGATGACCCGGTCTTCCCCCGCCATCGCGTGCTTCCCTCGATGTCGCTACAGGATGAAGTTGCTCAAGTCTTCGTCCGCGGCCACTTCACCGACCCGTTCAGCCACGAACGCATGGTCGATGGTCACGACTTGCCCGACGTAGTTCGGGGCATCGAACGAGATTTCTTCGAGCACCCGCTCAATGATCGTCTGTAGCCGCCGCGCCCCGATATCCTCCGTCCGGGTGTTGACCTCCGACGCGAGCCGTGCCATCTCTCGCTGACCGTCCAACGTGAACTGCAAATCGAGCCCTTCGGTGGCCAGCAGCGCGTGGTACTGCTTCGTCAGCGCATTCTGCGGCTCGGTCAAGATCGCGTACAGGTCTTCTTCTGAGAGACTACTGAGTTCCACGCGAATCGGGAAGCGCCCTTGCAGCTCCGGGATCAGGTCGGACGGGCGCGCGTTGTGGAACGCGCCCGCGGCGATGAAAAGGACATGGTCGGTCTTGACCGGACCGTATCGTGTCATCACGACCGAGCCTTCGACGATCGGCAGCAGGTCCCGCTGCACGCCCTCACCCGAGACGTCAGCGCCATAATCGCCATTGCTCGTGATCGTCTTATCGATCTCATCGATGAAAACGACGGCCGTATCCTCGACCCGCTGAATCGCCTCGTCGATGATGGTGTCAAAGTCGACGAGGCGATGCGCTTCCTGTTGCGTCAAGATGCGTCGCGCCTCACGTACCGAGACCCGGCGTCGCAAGTTGCGCTTCGGGAGGAATCCCTCCAGAAAATCCTGGAATGTATCGTGGAGGTCTTCCGGCGTCATCCCGGCGACGTAATCGAGTGAACTGTACTCATCGTAGTCAGATTCGGCCTCGATGACGATCTCGACGGTTTCCTCTTCCAGGGCCTGTTGGTCGAGCAATTGCAACAGGCGCTTCCGCTCACGCTGCATGCGGCGCTTGGTTGCAACCTCCTGCCGGCGCAGCGCATCAGAGTCCTCCCCGGCGCCTTGCTCGGAGGCATTCCGCCGGCCATTCTTCGTCGGCCGTTTCTCGACGATCTGCTCGGCCAGGATTTCGGCCAGCCGCTGGATCGCTGCTTTACTCGCCTCATCCTTCACCTGCTCGAGGCGCTGGCCGTGCAGCATATCGATCGCGACTTCGACCAGGTCGCGGACGATCGCCTCGACGTCACGGCCAACGTAGCCAACCTCGGTGAACTTCGTCGCCTCGACCTTAATGAACGGCGCCTCTACGATCCGCGCCACACGCCGTGCGATTTCGGTCTTGCCGACGCCGGTCGGGCCGATCATCAGAATGTTCTTTGGCTGGACTTCTTGGCGCATATCGTCTGGCAGCCGCTGCCGCCGGTAGCGGTTCCGCAGCGCAACCGAGACGGCGCGCTTCGCGTCCCGCTGACCGATGATGTACTTATCGAGCTCCGCGACCATCGCCGCGGGCGTGAGATTTTCCATGACCGTGCCGTCGGCCCGGTCGGAGCCCTGCCGACTCGTCGTGCCGGCCTGCACCGGTTTGCGGGCAGCCTCAGCCATTCTGTCCTGCCCTCCTCCTAAGCCTCGTCACCGTCTGCTGCGATGTCCTTCTCAACGACGGCCCTTTCCGCGAGCTCTTCATCCTCTTCGTCCTCGTCGGCGACCGGCGGAGATGGCGTGTCGGTCAGCGGCTGCATCGATGGATCCTGCTCAGGGGCCGGCGCCATCGATTCTTCGTCGGCCCGCACGCTCTCAATCGTGAACTGATCGTTGGTGAAGATGCAGAGATTAGCGGCAATCCGCATCGCGCCTTCGACGATCGCGCGCGAATCGAGCTCAGTGTGTTGCAACAGCGCCTTTGCCGCCGCGGTCGCATATGGCGCACCCGAGCCGATCGCAACGATTCCGTCGTCCGGCTCGATCACGTCACCTTCCCCGGAAAGAACGAGCAACGTGTCAGGGTCGGCCACGATCAATTGCGCTTCGAGTCGGCGAAGGTAGCGATCGGTGCGCCATTCCTTGGCCAACTCGACGCTGGCTCGCCTGAGGTTGCCGTCCCACGCCTTGAGTTGGATCTCGAACTTGCCGAAAAGCGTCAAGGCATCGGCAACGGCGCCAGCGAAGCCCGCCAATATCTGGCCGTCATACAGCGTCCGAATCTTGCGCGCGCCGTGTTTGAGCACGACGTCACCAAGCGTGATCTGACCGTCGCCGGCGAGCGACACCGCCCGATCGCGCTTGACACCCAGGATCGTCGTCGCCCGCAGGCGCCGCGCTGGGTCAAGTGTGTGGAAGGAGGTCATCGGTTTGGGGGTCCGTCGCGTGGCGACCAGCGCCATGGCCGATCAGCCGAAAAGTTCGGGCGCCGCGCGGCGCCCGATCAACAATTGTACCCGATGGATTCAGTCGCCGTGGGATCAACCAGTCTTCGCCAGCGCCTTGCCGTCGTGCGCGCACTGAGGGCAGCGAATCTGGCCCTTGCGACCGGCCTGGACCATATACGAACCACACCGCGGGCACGTCGCATCGACCGGCTTGTTCCAGGAGACGAAGTCACAGGCCGGGTAGCGATCACACCCGTAGAAGGTGCGTCCGCGCCGCGAACGCTTCTCGACGACTTCTCCCTGCTTGCACGTCGGGCAGGTCATCCCGATCCGCTCCTGCAGCGGGCGGGAGTTCCGGCACTCGGGAAAGCCGCTGCATGCCAGGAACTTGCCGAACTTGCCGAGCTTAATCACCATCGGCCTGCCGCACTTCTCGCACGTTTCGTCCGACGGTTCGTCCTTGAGCCGAACGCGCTCCATCGTCCGCTCAGCTTGCTTCAATGTCTCAGTGAACGGGCCGTAGAACTCGCGCATCGTCGGCACCCATGCCCGGTCGCCGGCGGCGATCTCATCAAGCTCGTCTTCGAGGTGTGATGTGAAGCCGACGTCAAAGACGAGCGGGAAGTGCTCAACCAGGAGATCACTAACGACCATTCCGAGCTCGGTCGAGCTCAGCTTGCGCTGTTCGACCGTCACATACGACCGGGCCTGGAGCGTCGCGATCGTCGGCGCGTAGGTACTCGGTCGGCCAATACCCTGTTCTTCCAATGCCTTGACCAGCGTTGCCTCCGTGTAGCGTGGCGGCGGCTGGGTGAAGTGCTGTTCGGGGATCAACTTGAGGAGATCAAGATCCTCGCCCGCGGTCAGCGCCGGCAAGGCCGACTGATCGAGCTCGTCCGTCTCGCCTTCGTCCTTGCCGGCACGATAGACGGCCAGGAAGCCTGGAAAGCGCACCACCGAGCCGGTGGCCCGGAAGACATAGGGCGGATCCTGTCCTTCGCGTATATCGGCAAGCTTACCGGCGTGGACGTCGACCGTCGTCCCGTCGAGGATCGCCGGCTTCATCTGACTGGCAATAAACCGTTGCCAAACGAGTTGATAGAGCCGAAACTGTTGCGACGACAAGAATGGTTTGACACTCTGTGGATCACGTTGCGGCGCGGTCGGCCGAATCGCTTCGTGCGCCTCCTGCGCGTTTTTCGCCTTACGCGCGTAGGCCGGCGGCCGATCCGGCACGTACTCCGGCCCGAACTTGACGCTAATAACTGCTCGGGCCGCCTGCTGCGCCGACCCCGAAACGTTCGTCGAGTCGGTCCGCATGTAGGTGATCAAGCCCTGGCTGCCGTCCGCCCCGAGATCGACGCCCTCATACAACTCTTGCGCGATTTGCATCGTGCGACGCACCGGATAGCCCAGCTTGCGCGAGGCCTCTTGCTGGAGCGTGCTCGTTGTAAATGGCGCGGAGGGACGGCGCTGCGTCTCGCGGCTGGTCACCGCACCGACGCGGTAAGCCGCACCGTCGAGCCCGGCGATGACCTCATTCGTTTCGGCTTCGGTCTTGAGCGCCGCCTTCTTGCCGGCAATACGGAAAAGCCCGGCCCTGAAGGTTTCCAGCTTGCGCTTGCCTTCCGTGAGTCGCTTCGCCAAGTCGGCCTCGAGCGACCAATACTCCTCGGGCACAAACGCCTGAATCTCGCGCTCGCGGTCGACGACCATTCGCAGGGCCGCCGTCTGGACACGGCCGGCCGAAAGCCCTCGCCTAACCTTCTTCCAGAGGAGCGGGCTCACGCCGTAGCCGACGAGCCGGTCGAGCACGCGCCGCGCCTGCTGGGCATCGACCAGATCCATGTCGATGTCGCGCGGGTGCTGCATCGCCTGGTTGACCGCCTCGGGCGTGATTTCGTGAAACACGACCCGCCGCACCGGCTTCCGGTTGGCATCCGTCGCTTGAATCAAATGCCAGGCGATCGCCTCTCCTTCGCGGTCGGGGTCGGTGGCCAGAATGATCTCGTGGGCGCCCTGGACACTCGCCTTGAGTTCCTTGACGACATTGACCTTGTCGCGCGGAATCAAATAGGTCGGTGCAAAGTCGCCATCGACCTCGACGCCGAGCGTGCTCTTCGGCAAGTCGCGGACGTGCCCCATCGAGGCGCGAACGACGTAGCCCCGGCCGAGGTAGCGACCGATAGTCCTCGCCTTCGCGGGCGACTCAACGATAACGAGCCGGTGGCCATTGGCCGACATCGCCGCACCAATGCTCTCCGACGCATTGTCGGCCTTCGATCGACGGGTGGTTGTCGTTTTTCTGGGCATGCTGATTCAACTCTTCGCGCGCTTAGACGCGGTGATATGCGACGGAAACTCCATATTCCAACTGCAAGGGAGGAGAGAAGTTCGCGGGGCGTTCCTTACCTTTCAGTCCCGCAACGATAGCCACCAAGCAGGCGGGTGTCAAGCGTCGGCCGGCGGATAGGCCGCGGCTCATGTTCATCCTCGTACGTAGTGCTGCGCGCCCTGATTGCGAACCAGCCCCTTGAGCTCCATCGTCAACATGAGCGCACCGCATTGCGCAATCGGCAGATTGGCCGCGGCGGCGAGCTCGTCAATGTGCTGCGGATCGCCGGAAAGCAGCGCCAGCAGACGTCGCTCGTCCTCGTCGAGCGGCAGTGCCTGCTGGACGGCAACTTGTTCACGCCGGTGATTGATGTTCAGGTCTTCGAGAATGTCGGCCGCGCAGGTAACGAGACGAGCACCTTCTCGCAACAGCCGGTGACATCCGGCACTCGCGGCCGAGAGGACGCTGCCCGGCACGACGAAGACCTCGCGGCCTTGGTCCGCGGCGAAGTCGGTCGTGATGAGCGCCCCGCTGCGTGTGGGCGCTTCGATGACGACCGTGCCCAGCGTCACGCCGGAGATGATTCGATTGCGCGCGGGAAAGTTGACCGCGTCCGGCGGGCGGTCCGGCGGAAAGTCGGACACCAACGCTCCTTGCTCGACGATACGATCCGCAAGGTGGCGGTGCTCCGGCGGATAGATCACGTTAACGCCACTTCCCATGACAGCAATCGTGCGTCCGCCCGCGTCGAGCGCGGCCTTGTGCGCGACACCGTCGATTCCGCGTGCCAGGCCCGAGACGACCGTCACGCCCTCTTCGGCCAACTCAGTGGCGATGCGCGTAGCCACGTCCCGCCCATACGCGGTCGAGCGCCGCGTCCCGACGATGGCGACCGCCGTGCCATCTTCCGGCCTCAGCACCCCCCGCGCGTACAGGACTGGCGGTGGTGCGGGAATCTCGCGCAGGAGCCGCGGATAGTCGCCATCGACAAGCGTCACGACAGAGATGCCGAGATTCTCCATCCGTTCCATCTCGCGATCGAGATCGAGCGTGCGTCGGGTCTCGATCACACTCTCCGCCGATCGTTCGTCCAGCACGCGACGCAGCTCACGTTCGTCCGCACCCCAAGCTCGTTCCAGATCGCCGAAGTGATCGAGCAGTCGCCGGATCCGTGTCGGACCGATGTATGGCGTGCGACTAAAGCCTACCCAATAGCATCGATTCGCAGGCGTCCGCGTTGCGCGCGCCTCTTCCCGCTCCACCAATTCATCGACTCCGTTCCCTATCGTTTGACCGATCCGGAGCATTCGAACAGATGAGCCTGTTTATACGGCACTCGTCGTTCATGGGCAATTGATCCACGCCTAGTATCTCCCCGTCCCCATATTGGCCCGCGAACGTTCCGGATTCGGAACTGCCGCGATGCTCTGACGTGTGATCATGCTTCAACCCCCTGTTG
>JBOGUE010000462.1:0-7503 GCA_050695955.1 Thermomicrobiales bacterium
GACTTCCTCCGTAATGGGCAACGTACAGATCGCCATTTGCGGCAAAGGCCATGCCGTCCGGACCGGACGGCGGCTCCGTCGCGGCAAAATGTTCCCCTGGACCCATTGTCCCGTCGGCTTTGATCGCGTAGCGCAGGATGCGGTTGCGTTGGGTTTCCGCGAGGAAGACCGCGCTGCCGTCCGCGTTTACCGCGACGCCGTTGGGAAATGCCAGCCCGGTGTCGATCCGGTCTAACCGGCGATCGGGGAAAAGGCGGTAGAAGCCGCCGATCGGGTTGTCGAGACTCGACCGCCACGGGTCAGAGAAGTAGAGCACCCCTTGTTGGTCAAATGCGAGATCGTTGGCGCCGTTGAGCGGCGCACCCTCGTACTGATTGGCGACGATTTTCGCTTCGCCGTCCAGCGTGATTCGCATCACGCCGTGGATCTGATCCCCTTCGTCCGCGACCCAGAGCGAGCCGTCCGGGTGAAATGCGAGGCCCGCCGGGATGCCCCCGGTATTGAAGAATTCGGACGCCTCACCATCCGGCGGCAGCTTCATAATCGAGCTGCTGAGCCAGTTGACGAAGAAGAGATTGCCTTCGCGGTCGAAGGCGGGCCCTTCCGGGGAGTCGTAGCCGGAGGCCAAGAGTTCGACGGGGCCAATGGTAAGCATGGTGATCTCCCGCGGACAGCTCTCACCCCCTGCCCGCACCCAGCGGGTACCCGCCGTGCGCGAGAGAGGGGTGGCGCGCGGCGTTGGGGTGAGAGCTGTCTCGTCAATCCAACCGCTCATAGGCTGGTAGTGTCAGGAATGGGGCAAATTCGTCGGCGCGGATCAGGCTATCGAGGATCTCGGCGGCGTCGCCGAGGCGGCCGGCGCCGGGGCCGCCAAGTTTTGCCAGTTCATCGTCGAGCGTGGTTTTAAAGCGGTCGTTGGTGAGGGGTTGACCCTCTTCAGTGGTGGCGCCGTGGCGGATCCATTGCCAGAGTTGGGCGCGTGAGATTTCGGCGGTGGCGGCGTCCTCCATCAGGTTGTTGATGGCGGCGGCGCCGATGCCGCGCAGCCAGGAATCGACATACTGGAGGGCGACGCTGACGTTCGTGCGGACGCCCGCGTCGGTGACCGTGCTGCCTTCAATGGTCGTGTTGACCAGATCCGCCTCGGTTGTTTGGACGTCGTCCCGGAGGCGATCCTTCTGGTTCGGCCGGTCGCCGAGGACGCGGTCGAATTGCTCTTGGGCGACTTCGACGAGGCCAGGATGGGCGATCCAGGTGCCGTCGAAGCTGTCGCCGGCCTCGCGCTGCTTGTCTTCTCGGACGCGCTGCATGGCGTTTTCGTTGACTTCGGGGTCGCGCCGGGTCGGGATGAAGGCGGCCATGCCGCCGATGGCGTGGGCGCCGCGCTTGTGGCAGGTGCGGACAAGAAGCTCGGTGTAGGCGCGCATGAAGGGAACAGCCATGGTGACCTGGGCGCGGTCGGGGAGCATCTTGTCGGGCTGGTCGCGCAGGGTTTTGATCAGGCTGAAGATATAGTCCCAGCGACCGGCGTTGAGTCCGGCGGAATGTTCGCGGAGCTCGTACAGGATTTCTTCCATCTCGAAGGCGGCGTGGATCGTCTCGATCAGGACGGTGGCGCGGATGGTCCCGAGCGGGATGCTGAGGGAGGACTGCGCCGCGTTGAAGACGTCGTTCCAGAGGCGGGCTTCGCGGTGGCTTTGCAGCTTGGGCAGGTAGAAGTACGGCCCGGCCCCGCGGTCTAGCTGTTCCCGCGCGTTGTGGAAGAAGCTGAGGCCGAAGTCGAAGAGGCTAGCGGATATTGGTTCGCCGTCGACCAGGACGTGACGCTCGTCGAGGTGCCAGCCGCGGGCGCGGACGACGAGGGTGGCGATCTCGTCGTTGAGGCGGTATTGCCGGCCGCTGGGATCGTCCAACGAGATGGTGCGGCGGACGCTGTCGCGCACGTTGGCTTGGCCGACCGTGACGTTCTCCCACGTGGGTGAGAGGGCGTCTTCGAAGTCGACCATGAAGACCTTCGCCCCGCAGTTGAGGGCGTTGATCATCATCTTGCGGTCGGCCGGGCCGGTGATCTCGACGCGGCGGTCCTGGAGGGCGTCGGGGGTTGGGCCGACGCGCCAATTGCCGTCGCGGACCTCTTGCGTATCCAAGAGGAAGGTGAGGGGAGCGCCGGCAGAGATCTCGGCCTGGCGCTCCTCGCGGCGGGCGAGCAATTGCCGGCGCGTGGGATTGAACTCGCGATGGAGTTTGGCGACGAATTCGAGGGCATCGGGCGTGAGGATGCCCTCGGCGTCTGGTGGGATTTGCCTGGTGACTTCGATGGTCATCGGCTGCCTCCTTTTGCCCGATGCGGGCACGCTGGCGCTGTTTGAACCGCGCCGGTGAAGATTGGGTAGCACAAAAGCGCGGGCGGCGCATCTTCGCACGATCTTGGGAAACAGGCAAAAAGGCCGACAGCACTGCCGATTTAGGGTTTGAGTACCCCATCTGTACTCCCACCAGATTGAAGAAGCACCCCAAATTGCGAATTGATCTCGATTCGCATGAGAGTGTTTGTGCCCTAGTCAGACGGCTTCGTTGTCCGGTCAGAGCAGACTTTCAAGGCGATTGCGATCATGTCTCCAGCCGTATACGATGCGTAGGAGTTACGGAAAGCAACTAAGAGCGCGTTTCAATACCCGAGCGGTGCGGCCGTGATGCGCTCATAGCGCCGGGCGGGTTCTCGGCCGGGATGGCCCGCGAGCGGTGATGGAGGAAACTGGAGCATGAGCGTGCGGATGTTTCTCCGAAGAGTGGGCCTGGTGTCGGAACCCGGCGCCTGGATTGAGCCGGGGCATCTGCTCGGATGCAGTTACCCGCGGCAGGAGTCGGCTCTCGCGGGGTTGGCCCGGCAGGGTGTCTCCGTCCTGGTCAACCTCCACGAGCACGGGCACGACCCCGCGCGCTTGGCTCGGCACGGCCTCGTGGAAGTGCACCTGCCGGTCAAGGACTTCTCTGCACCGTCCCCCGCCCAGTTAGAGCAGGGCATCGCGGCCATCGCAGGGGCCATTGGGGCCGGGGCGCGGGTGGCCGTCCATTGCGGCGCGGGACTCGGACGGACCGGCACGTTGCTCGCCTGCTACCTCGTTCACGAAGGATGGGGCGTCGAGGAAGCCATCGCCCGAGTTCGAGGCGTTCGTCCCGGATCGGTGGAGACCGCTGAGCAGGTGGCTGCCGTGGAAGTCTACGCCCGACCTCGCCACTCGTCGTGAGAATGCCAGGATTATGTAATAGGCTCTAAACAGGAGTGACTACAGGCCGGTCTTGAGGAAAGCGGGATAGTATGGCCGCTCGACCACAGGATGCTTCGTGGGTGCTGTTTCACGAAAGCACAGTCGAGATAGGTGTCAACGACCAGATTACCCATGAAGAGGTGGCGCCGCTACTTGATGCTCTCAATGAGCGGTTCATGGTGGTGCGATCAACGCGGATCAACTTTCAACCTCCCGCGGCGGGCGGGCCGGAAGTAGCTCTCGTTCTCTCAGTAACAGCCGGAGTCATCAGCACGGCATTGCTGAGCAGCTTCTTCGCGGAGATGGGCAAAGACGCCTACAAAGCCATCAGAGATGAGATAGGGAGGTTCCTTGTCAAACGTCGTCGGGATCGTGGCGGCGGATGGACTGAACCTGTTGAACCTTTCGCTCTCGTGGCCGGTCGACTACGGTTCTACTTCGATTCGGACATCTCAGACGAAGAGTTAGTTGAGCGATTCAATGCAGCGCGGACCTTCGTGGAGTCGCTCCTTGACGACGACTTTTCCGGCAGTATGGGGCCGGGCGACTACGGCCTAAACTGGAACCCCAACGATAAGTGCTGGCAAGGCCAGGTGTTCCCTAGGCTGCCCCAGGAGGTACTGCCTGGTTTCCGGGCAGATGACGTTTGACCATCTTCCTCATGACGTAGAGGGCAGTTCGGGCTGACGGGGGGGTGTCTGGGATGGAGGATGACTAGGAACCCTAGTCGAGATGCTTGCTTGGTCAGCCGGGGACGAACATGGGGACGCCGGCTTCGTCCTCGGAGGTGATCGGTGCGGGGGGGAGGTTGAGCGCGGTGGCGACGGCGGCGGCCAAGTCGTTGATTTGCGGTTTGAGGAAGCCCATGGTGGTGAAGGCGACCGCCTGGTCCGGGCGGATGAGATAGACGGTCGGAGTGGCGAAGATGTCAAATTGGGATGAGACCGGGTAGCCCGCCGGTTCAATCAGGATCGGGAAGGTGATGCCGTAGCGGCGGGCGAATGAGCGGGAGACGTTGGGGGAGTCCTGAGAGACGCCGAGGACCGTCAACCCGTCGCCCTGGTACTTCTGATGCAGCCGTTCGAGCATCGGGAAGATGGTCTTGCTGGCCTGGCACGAGCACTTGTAGATGCCGATCAGGGTCGGGCCGGTGGCGAGACCCTCGCCGAGCATGTGACAGTTGCCCGCGGTGTCTGTCAACGTGAGATCGAGCGCGGGCGCGATGTTTCCAACTTCGACCGGTGGCACTGCGCTATTCCCCCTGTTTCGCGTCGTTGGTAGCGTTGCCGCATCGTACATGGGCAAAGGGAATCGCGGCAAGCACGCATGCACGTGACAGGCCCGGGCGGGGCCGGGCCTGTCACGCGGAAAGGGAAGAGAGGAGGGCGCTAGCTATCGGCATCGGAGAGCTTGAGGCGCCAGAGGTCGTTGAAGGTGCCCTGATCGCTGGCGCCGCCGAAGAGATAGAGGGCGCCGGCGGTCATGACGGCGTCGTGGCTGGCGCGCGGTGCGGGCCACGTCTCTTGGCCGGGCAGCTCGGTCCAGGCGAAGGCGTCGCCGTCGAGCTTGCCGAGCCAGAGATCGGCGCCGTAGCCGCCGTCGGTGAGACCGCCGAAGAGAATTGACTGCTTGCGATTGCGATCGTAGGTGAGCGAAGGGTTGGAGCGCGCGCTGGGGGCGGCCGCCGGAGCGATCTCGGTCCAGTCGCGGGTTTCGGGGTCGAAGGACCAGAGGTCGCCTTGCGGGCAGGGTCCGAAGCCGGAGGAACAGCCGCCGAAGAGGAGCATGCGGCCTGCCTCACCGTCCCAGATCGCCTCGTGGAGGCAGCGCTTGAGCGGTCGCGCCTCACCGGCGCCGGGCGAAATGTCGGTCCAAATCCCTGAGGCGAGGTCGAGCGACCAGGTGTCGTCGAAGCGGCCCTCGAAGGTGAAGCCGTGGGAGATGATCAGGTGGCCCTCACTATCGAGGACGGCGGAGAGACCGTAGCGGGGCGTGGGGAGCGGGCTGTCGCCGGTGTCGATGCGAGTCCAGGTGCGCGCTTCGGCATCGAAGACCCAGGAGTCGTTGTAGAAGATGTCGCCGGATTCGCCGCCAAAGAGGTAGAGCTTGCGCGCGGTTTGGTCGACGGAGACGACATGGCCGAATCGCGGCTCGGGACCGGGCGTATCGATCGCGGTCCACCCCCCCTCGGCGCGGTCGAAGAGCCAGGTATCGGCGAGCGGCACGCCGCCGCCGTCGCGACCGCCGAAGAGGATGAGCTGCTTGCCTTCGTCGTCGGCGGCGAGGGTGTGGTCCCAGCGAGGCGATGGGGCATCGGCGTTGGCGGCGAGTTGGCGCCAGTCGGCGCCGTCGCCCTGGGCAGCGGCTGATTCGATGCGGGAAACGGCCGAGATGGCAGCCGTCGCGCCCAGGCCCGCGATCAGGCTCCGGCGCGTGAATCGCGGTGCGCGAGCAGCGGATGAATTGGGCACGATCGTCTTCCCTCCGTGGACTGTGGACAAGTGTTGCTCATGCCGATACCGGGCGCACGGCCGTGCGCCCCTACGGTCGATACCTACAGTGTCTGACAGGGCGATGACCGTTACTGGAACAAAAGTGACAGAACTCTTACGTCATCGGCACGGGCCGGGCAGTCGTGTCCCAGTCCGAGAAGTCCGGGCGGTGGTAGGCCCATGGTGCGACTTCTTCGAAAGCGGCGGCGGCGCGGAGGACGGTGACGTCGTCGTGCCAGCGGCCGACGATTTGGAGCCCGACCGGCAGGCCGTCGCCGTCGACGCCGCAGGGAACAGTGGCGGCCGGTTGGCCGGTGAGATTGAACGGGTAGGTGAAGGGAGTCCAGTTCAGGTAGGTCGTTTGCTGGCCGGCGATCTGGCCGGGATGATCGTCGCCCGCCGGAAAGGCCGTGCAGGGGAGCGTCGGGGTTAGCAGCAGATCGTACGACTCCATAAAGCGGTGCATGCCTTCGGCGTAGGTGTTGCGGCGCTGGAAGGCGTTGGCGAGGTCGACCGCGCTGTACGTCTGGCCCTGTTCGATGACGGCGAGGCGGCCGGGATCAAGCTTGTCGCGCACCTCGTCGAGATTGGTGGCGTGCAGTCCGGCCATGCCCGCGGACCAGATCGGGTGGACGATGTCCCAGGGGTCGAGGAGTTCGGGGGTCGCTTCCTCGACGACGCAGCCGAGGTCGATGAATCGACGCGCGGCAACTTCGGTTGCTTCTCGCACGGCGGGCTCGACGGGCGCGTAACCGAGGTCCGGTGACCAGGCGACGCGCAAGCCGGCGATCGCTCCGCCGGCCATGGACGTGAGGTAGTCGATGCCGCTGGTCCAGGAGAGGCGGTCGCGGGCGTCGGCGCCGGCGGTGACGGTGAGCATGAGGGCGGCATCGCGGACGGTGCGCGTGATCGGGCCAAGGTGGGAGAGATCGCCGACGGCGCTGGGTGGATATTGTGGGATCAGGCCAAACGACGGTTTGATGCCGAAGATGCCGCAAAAACCGCAGGGGATGCGGATGGAGCCCGCGCCGTCGCTGCCCTGGGCTAGCGGCCCGAGTCCGGCGGCAACTGCTGCCGCCGCGCCGCCGCTCGACCCGCCGGCGGTTCGGCCCTGCCGCCACGGATTGTGAGTCGGGCCGGCGATCCGGTTGCCGGAGTCGCCCTTCCAACCGAATTCGGGCGTGTTGGTCTTGCCGAGCATGACGGCGCCGGCCGCCAGAACGCGTTCGACGAAGGGCGGGTCGTCGTCCGGCACCCAATCGGGATCGATGAGTGAGCCGCGGGTGGTGCGGATGCCCTTGGTCGGGGTGAGATCCTTGATCGAGATCGGGATGCCGGCAAGCGGGCCGGGTGAACCGCCAGGTTGATAGGCGGCCTCGGCAACGCGTGCCTGTTTGAGGGCAAGCTCCGGCGTCACCGTGATGTAGGCGGTCAGAAGAGGATTGAGCCGGTCGATGCGTCGCAGGATGGCGTCTGTGACCTCGACCGGTGAGAGTGATCGGTCGCGGTAATGGGCGATGAGCTCCGTTGCGGAGCGCCAACAAATCGCGTCTGCGCTCATTCCATACCCTCCTATCCTCTGGTCGTATCCGGCGGATAGGAGGGTATCAGACCAGACGACACCCCGAGATCACGGGGCGTCGCCAGTGGTCGTGGCGCTTAGACCTGGGCTTGTTGAATCGCTTCGTCGGCGTCGGCTTTCAGCTTGAGGACCCCATCCTCCGGCGAGAGTCGACCGAGGA
>JBOGUE010000463.1:0-5782 GCA_050695955.1 Thermomicrobiales bacterium
TGCTCCCGCGCCAGCTCGACGATGCGCCGGCGCCGCTCGACCGTCGTCGAGATGCCGCTCGGGTTCTGGAAATTCGGAATGAGGTAGATCAGCTTTGGCTGGATACCGTCTGATCGCAATCGCGCGAGAGTCCGTTCGAGTTGAACAGTATCAGTCCCCTCCTCTTCTATCGGGGCGGTGACGGCCTTCCCGTGGATGTTGCTCAGCGCGTACAGGAAGCCCATCCAGGTCGGCGCCTCGACGACGACGGTGTCACCGGGATCAACCAGTAAGTCGAGCACCAACTGAACGGCTTGCGATCCGCCAGCGGTGATCAGCACGTTCTCCGGCGTCGCGTCGATCCCCTGATCCCGGCGCAATTTCTCAATGAGGGCATCGACCAACGGCGGTGCGCCGGTCACCTTGCCATACTGCAGCGCCCATTGCCCGTCTTTCTCCATCGCCCGCGTTGTCGCCGCGGCGACCTGTTGTGCCGGCAACGACGCCGGGTCCGGGAAGCCGAAGCTAAACGAGATGAGATTGGCCGCCGAACGCGGATCGCCGATCCTGGGCGCGGGCAAGTCTTTGCCGCGCGTCGACAACAAGGCATCCAATTGGCGGCTCTGGCGCGTCGATTGAGGCGGGGCCTGGACCATCCGGGAACACTCCTCTTCTTGGGCTGGTTGGGCTGGCGATCAGATCGACCTCGCCGGCGATTGTACGAGGGGGACGAAGGGGCAGCAACGTCACGGTCTTGGTGGCGGTGCACAAGCCGGTGACACATCTTCTGTCAACCGGCATGGCCGAGCGCGATGGTAGAATGATCATTGGGCGCATTGCCGCGCCTTCTTTCCGCGACCGATGGAGCTAACTTCGCAGGAGATTCGCAAGAGTGAGCGACGGTTTCGGCGTTTCCGCCAACGGCAGCGGAGCGGCCAACGACATCTATGACATCACCATCATCGGAGCCGGCCCGACCGGCCTCTTCGCGGCGTTCTACGCCGGCATGCGCGGCGCCCGCACCCAGATCATCGACTCGCTTGAAGAGCCGGGCGGCGCCCTGACCGCGATCTACCCCGAGAAATACATCTACGACGTCGCCGGCTTCCCCAAGGTGCTGGCCAAGGACTTCGTCGAGCAAATGGTGCTCCAGGCGATGCGGGATCAGCCCGACCTTCGCCTGAAGGAAGAGGTGACCGGGCTCGAACGGCTCGAAAGCGGCATCATCAAGCTCACGACCAGTAACGGGGTGCGCTACAGCAAGACGGTCATCGTCTGCGCCGGCGTCGGCGCCTTCGAGCCGAAGCGGATCGCCGCCCCCGGCATCGCCGAACTGGAAGGCAAAGGCGTCCACTACTTCGCCAAGCGCATCGAGGATTTCCGCGACAAGGAAGTCGTCATCGTCGGCGGCGGCGATTCGGCGGTCGATTGGGCCGTGACCCTGGAACCGGTCGCCAAGCACGTCACCGTGATCCACCGCTCCAAGTTCCGCGCCCACGAGAAGACGGTGCGGGAACTCGAGGAATCAACCTGCGACCTGCATTACCCCGGTTGCGAGACCGTTGCCGTCAATGCCGGCGATGACGGCCGGCTCGCCGCCTATACCTTCAAAACTGCCGGCGGCGAAGAGCGGACGATCCCCGCCGAAGAATTGATCGTCGCCATCGGGTTCGTCGCCGACCTCGGCCCGCTCAAGACCTGGGGCTTCGAGATCCAGCGCAACCAGATCGTGGTCGACAAGATCACGATGGAGACGAACATCCCCGGCGTCTACGGCGCCGGCGACATCGTCTCCTACCCCGCCAAGTTCAAGCTGATCGCGACCGGCGCGGCCGAGGCGGTTACCGCGGTCAACCACGCCGTCACCTACTATGACCCGAAGGCGCGACTCGATCCCGGCCACTCGACCAACATCATGGCCAAGCAAGAAGCCGAACGAGAAGCTGCCACGGTCGGCGCCGCCGTCTAGAACTCAATCGCAAAACCCCGTCATTCTCAGCGACAGCCTCATCATTCCGAGCCGCGGCGAGGAATCTCTCAAGCGGGACGAACGAAGAGAGATTCCTCTCAAACGCGGAATGACGGGCGGGGAGTTCGCGATGGCGGGACTGAGGGCTCGGAGGGCTGACGGTTGATCACCGAGTCTCCCACCGCCGTCGACGCGGCGACGGTGACTCCGCCATCACCGCCAGCCAGCGCGTTTATCTCGCGCTGGCTGTTGGGCTTGATGTTCGGCGTGTTCCTTGGACTCGGCGTCCTTGATGGCGGCGGTGGAGTCATTTGGTCGGACGTCATCGACGCCTTCGACGTCTCGAAAGGACTCTTCGGCTTTGCCAGCGGGTTGGGGCTCGTCGTCGCCTTCCCGATCCTCGTCTTCGGCGGACGGCTGGCCGACCGGTTCGATAAGCGTTCACTCCTCGCCGTCTCAGCCGCGTGTCTCGCGGTCGCGGCGCTCGGATTCACCGCTGCCGGCGGCGCGATCGCGCTGATCGTGCTGCTGGCGGCGCGCGGCATCGGCGTCAGCCTGCTCGACCTGGCGAACAATGCCCTCGCTCTGGACTACCAGCGGGACAGCGGCCGTCACATCATGGGTCCGCTCCATGCCAGCTACAGTGCCGGTGGCCTGTTCGGGGCGCTGGTCGTCTGGCTGATCTTCGCTGCCGGTGGTGGCTACCGCGCGGTCTACGCGCTCATTGCGGCGACGTTTCTGGTCCTCACGATCGCCGCGCTGCGCGAACGCCGCCAGCACGCCCCGCCGTCGCGCGTCCACTCCGCCGACGTCTCACCGCTGCTCGCACTCCGGTTGCTGCGCAACCGGGAACTACGCAACCTCGCCGTCATCTGCGCCTTCTGCATCTTTGGCGAAGTCTTGGTGATCCAGTGGGCCAGCATCTATCTGCGAGACGAGCGAGGACTTTCCGCGACTGTCGCCGTCGTCGCCATCTCGCTGTATGGGGCGACGATGTTCAGCGGCCGCGTCGCCAATGGGCCGCTGACACACCGCCTGGGCGCGCGGAGGGCGCTGGTACTGCAAGGGATGACGACGCTCGTTGGTGGGGTATTGATCGCCGCCGGTGGTCCCGTTGTGATCGCGATAGCCGGCGCGGGCATCGTCGGCTTGGGCCTGGCCGGACAGATTCCCACGGCGCTCAGCGTCGCCGGCGCGGCCAATCCCCGCACACCAGGCGCGGCAACGGGCGCCGTATTGATGGTGGGCTACATCGGTCTGGCATCGGCGCCGTTCGCCGCGGGCCTGGTCGCAACGGTCGCCTCAACTCGCGCCGTTATGGTTGGCATCGCCATCGTCGGCGCCTTGGTCGTCGCGGTTGCCTCGACGTTGCCACCCAGCGAACGGTGACGAGCTCCGCCTAATCGACGTCCAACTGCTCGACAACTTCGCGGGCATAGTTCAACCACTTCTCGTCGGTTTCGTCCGGCACCGAGCAGCCGTTGGCGAGAATGAACTTGCGCCCTCCCGTTTGGACGACGGCGTCCCGCGCTTCTTCCAGGATCTTGTCCTCGGGGCCATTCGAAAGCGCGCCGAACTCGTTCCAGCCGCCCATCAAGCACTTGCTGGTCATGCCGCGAGCCTCGCGCAGACTGGGTCCGGCGATGCGATCGGACCAGCTCAACACCTGCACCGGGTAGTCGAGGACGAGGTCGAAGTGGAGATCCTTGTCACCGTGGACGTGCAAGACGTTAAGCCAACCATTGAGCGCGCCTTGGAGCGCGATCAGGTCGTAGGGCCGGCCGAACTCGCGGTATTGCGCCTCGGACATGATCTCCTTCGTGCAGCCCTGAAGCGCGAAGAAGACGCCGTCCGCCCCGGCGTCGATCACATCGTGGATGTGGGATCGGAGGTTCTCCGCGATCACGCTCAGCGCCTCGTGAATGACCGTTGGCGATTCCTGCGCGTGGGCAAAGAAGCGGTCGCGATCAGCCGCGAAGTAGATTGCCTCGCAGAGTGGGTTGAAGAGCGTGACGATGATCGGCACTTCGTACCCAACCTCGTCGCGCAACGCCCGAACCGACTCCGCCCGCTGGGTGAAGAACCGGGATCGCTCGACGTCGATCGGCTCGATCAGTCGCCAGTCGTTCGGTTCTTGAATCGATTTGCGAGGGAAGGGGTACGGGAGGTCCGGCATGATCTTGAGAATATCGAGGTCGAATTTCTCGTCGAAGAATCGGAGTGTCGCCTCAGCGAGCGCGCGGCCCGAGCCTTCCGGCCGAAAGTGGTGCCAGAAGCAGATCGGCAAACGGTCGACCGGCTCGCCCCGCACTGCCGCCATCACGCGCTCGGTGCGCGTCATCTCGTCGAACACAAAGCCGCTGCCGGCCGAGGCACGCCCCGCACCCGAGCGTGATGCCATCCCACGCGCTCCTTCTATGAATACCGAACGACGACGCGGCGGTTATCCTAGCATAGGCGTTAGGCGTAAGGCGTTAGGCGTTAGGCGTTAGGAGACAGGAGGCGGGCGGCAGCTTCGTCCTGACTCCTGCTCCCCGCTTGAGCCGCGCCCTCTTCAATGTCATGCCGAGCTTCGGAGTCCCGGCGTCCGTCGAGGCATCTGGCTCTGCTGAGGGACGTCTCCTATGAGAGGCAGATCCTTCGACTGCGCTCGGGATGACAAGGAAGAAGGCTAAGGGCTGAGGGCTGAGAGCTAACCCATAACGCCGAACGCCTAACCTCTCAACGTCAATCCCATGCGGTCGCGGACGAGCTCCATTTTGGCGGTTGCTTGCGAACGAGCACGCGCGGCGCCTTCTCGAAGAATAGAGATCGTGAAGTCGGGGTTTGCTTCAAGCTCGGGGAGACGCTGCTGAATCGGTCGCAGGGACTCGACGATGAGCTCACCCAGCGCCTGCTTGAAGGCGCCATAGCCCGTGCCGGCGAACTGATCTTCAACTTGACACACGCTCTGTCCGCTGAATAACGAGTAGATCGATAGCAAGTTGGAAAGGGCGGGTTTCTCGGGGCCGCCCGTGACTTCGGCGCCGGAGTCGGTGACGGCCCGTTTGACCTTGCGCACGATCGCGTCCGGGTCGTCGGTGAGATTGATCTTGCTGTTCGGCCCGCCGGTACTCTTGCTCATCTTCTTGGTCGGGTCGTCGAGCGACATGATCCGCGCACCATTCGGTTTAATATCGGGCGCGGGCACGACGAAGGTCTCGCCGTAGCGGGCATTGAACCGCTCGGCGATGTCGCGCGTGATCTCGACGTGCTGCTTCTGATCCTCTCCAACCGGCACCAGATCGGCGTCATAGAGAAGGATGTCGGCTGCCTGGAGGACCGGATAGGTGAACAGAGAGGCAGAAACGGCTTCGTCCTTGTCGCCGGCCTTGTCTTTGAATTGGATCATGCGCCGCAGCTCACCGAATTGGGTGACTGTGCTTAGCATCCAGCTTAGCTCGGCGTGCTCGATCACGTCCGACTGCACGAAGAGAATCGACCGCGCCGGGTCGATCCCGGAAGCAAGCAGGGTGTTGGCCATGGTGATCGTGTCGGCCAGGAGTCCTTCGCGCGTGGTCGGCAGGGTCAACGCGTGCAGGTTGACGATGCAGAAGACGTTGTCGTAGCTCGCCTGCTGGTTGACCCAGTTGCGGATCGCCCCGAGGTAGTTGCCGATGTGACTGGTACCGGACGGCTGAATGCCGGAGAGGACACGCTGTCTCCGGGTCGCCGGCTTCGGCGCTGTCCGTTGTTTATCGAGTTGCTCGACTACCATTCCTCGTCCGCTTCCTTCCCTGTAGGAGATTCCACCACACTCGTAGACGATTATAGCCGTCCGGCGGCCCTGGGGGC
>JBOGUE010000464.1:0-3724 GCA_050695955.1 Thermomicrobiales bacterium
GGCCTCGGGGATGCCGGCGACCGCCTCTTCGGCACCTCAATGTGACGCCGTTGGAGTGCGAACTTCCAAGAATCCGCTCATCCGGCGACCATCGGGGACGGGTGGCCAGGCACGGTAGAGGGTGGCGACCCGTCGCGGCTCACGCTCAAGCCGCGCCAACATCTCACGGGCGTCGGCCATGTGCCGCGCGTGGCAGGCCAGTGCGTCCCTGTGCGCCTGCAATTGATCGGCAACGTCGATAAAGGTGTTTGGGTTGCCATCCGGCAACTCCTCCAGATCGCGTTCGCGCGCCATTTCGGTCGCAACCGCGCTGTAATAGAGTTCCGATAGGCCATCTTTCAACACGCGAGCGGCGTGAAACGCGTCCGTCGTCGCCGCCGACAACGCGACGTGGTCGGGATGACCGGAGATACCGCCTGGGCCGAAGGTGAGCACAACCTCCGGCCGCGTGCGTGCGATCGTCTCCGCGATCGTTCGCTCAAGTTCTCGCTTAGCGAGATCCACCAAACCGCCATCGGGTAGGGAACGCAGATCCACCTCCGCATACCCGATCATTGCTGTTGCGTCCCGCAGGTCACGTTCGCGCATGACGGCGAGCTCGGCTGGCGACGGAGGGGGATCAAGGATCGACTCCCCGTGTTCACCCTTGGTCAGCCAAAGCCCGCTGAGCCACGCGCCGTCACTGGCATACCGCGCAAGCAGCCCAGCAGGCCCGAAGCTTTCGTCGTCGGGGTGCGCAAAGACGGTCAGTATTCTCATCGGTCTCTCGTACAGTCTGGCCGGCGACGCGACCGCATGGTCAAACGTCCCAACGTCGAACGAGGCAGGGCGTTGGCCCTGCCTCGGTGCGTTCGCGCGCTTCGTCCAGACGGACCGTTAGGCGATAACCGCCTCGGATTTGTTGTCGAAGAAGTGCAGCTTATCCATCGGCGCCGCCACCTCGATCTGTTGGCCGCGCTGAAGACGGACGCTGGGATCCATGCGAGCGGTGATCGTGGTGCCGTTGTTCGTCAGGTAGACGAAGATCTCGTTGCCCAGCAACTCGATCACGTCGACCGTCACCGGAATGACCGAGTCAGGCGGGATCGAACCATTGACCTGGGAACGCTCCATCAAGTGCTCAGGTCGAATGCCAAGCGTCACCGACTGGCCGAGATGACTCTGCAGCGCCCGCGCCTTCTCGTCCGTCACCTGCATCCGGAAGCCTTCGGAAACCGCGAAGATCTTCCCGTCGGCTGACTGGACCGTGACGTCGAGGAAGTTCATCGACGGCGAACCGATGAAACCAGCGACGAACTTGTTCTGTGGGGTGTCGTAGAGATCCTGCGGCGTGGCGAGCTGTTGCAGTATGCCGAGGCTCATGACCGCGATCCGGTCGCCCATCGTCATGGCCTCGACCTGGTCATGGGTGACGTAGATCGTCGTCGTCTGCACGCGCTCGTGGAGTTTGATCAACTCGGCGCGGGTCTGGACACGCAACTTGGCGTCGAGGTTCGATAGCGGCTCGTCCATCAGGAAGACATCGGCGTTACGCACGATCGCACGACCGAGCGCGACGCGCTGCCGCTGGCCGCCGGAGAGCGCTTTCGGCTTCCGGTCGAGGTAGAGCTCGATGTCGAGGATGCGCGCCGCCTCGCGGACGCGGCGTTCGCGCTCGTCCTTCGGCACCTTCCGCAGCTTCAGCGGATAGGCGAGATTGTCGCGCACTGTCATATGCGGGTAGAGCGCGTAGCTCTGGAAGACCATCGCGACGTCGCGATCCTTCGGCGGCAGGTCGTTGACGACCCGATCGCCGATGATGATCCGACCCTCGGTGATCTCTTCCAGCCCGGCAACCATCCGCATCGCCGTGCTCTTGCCGCATCCCGATGGGCCGACCAGCACCAAGAACTCGCGGTCGTCGGCCTCCATGCTGAGGTTCGAAACCGCGTCTACGCCCCCGGCGTAGCGTTTGGTCACCCCGTCGAAGATCACGCGTGCCATGACCTGCTCCCTTCCTGGACTACAGAGCCCGTTGATCGGCGGACCCAGAGGCGCCTCTTCTTCCGCGCCGGCATGCCGCGGCGCCTTACGACGTGCACGGCCTTTTTTCGTCGTTCTTGCGTCCGCTGTCAAGTCCCACCGCGCGATCGGGGCGAATTGTGTCAGCAGCCCAGCGCGGCGAGGCGTAAGATAACGGCCTATCGACGAAAGCAAGAACCGGGTGGGGAGAAGCGAACGTGAGCGAACGCAATGGTCGAGTGGCCGCGGCCGGGCGCGTGGTTACCTTTGGTGAGGCGATGGTGCGGTTCACGCCAGCCGGCAACGAACGGCTCGAACGATCGATCCGCCTCGATCTGTCGCCCGGCGGCGCCGAGCTAAACACCGCGGTGACCCTGGCCTGCCTGGACGTGCCGGCAACTTGGGTATCACTGTTGCCGGATAACGCTCTCGGCCGGTATATCGACCGCCATGCCCGCGGCTCCCGCGTCGATACGTCCGATGTGCAATGGACACCCGAACCCGAGGGTCGGATGGGGCTTTATTTCTTGGAAGAAGGCGCCGATCCCCGCCCATCGGCCGTCACCTACGATCGGGCCGGCTCAGCCATCGCTCGGGTAGCGCCGGGCACATTCGATTGGCCGGCGTTGCTCGATGGCGCAGCGGCGTTACATATTTCCGGCATCACGCCGGCGGTGAGCGACGGGTGTCGAGCGGAAACGTTTGCGGCGATGCGGGCGGCCAATGCGGCGCGGGTGCCGGTCTTCTTCGACCTGAACTACCGCTCGAAGCTCTGGAGCGAGGAGGATGCCCGCGCCTGCTTCGTCGAGCTTGTGCCAATGGTCGACATCCTATTCGCTTCTCGCGGCGGTCTCCGCACCTTCTACGGCCTCGACGGGGGCCATGGGGAGATCATGGAAGCCGCACGCAATCGTCTCGGCGTCGCTGTCGTCGCAATGACCCGCAAGAAAGCGAAAGGCAGCCGGGGAATCAAGTTGCTTGGCTTGGCCCTTGGCCCGTCCGGCGAGCTCGCGCAGACCGAATGGCGCCAGGTGGAGATCACCGACCGCCTCGGCGGAGGCGACGCATTCGCCGGCGGCTTTATCGCCGGCTACCTCGCCGATGCGACGAACCTGCAGCGCGCGGTTTCCCTTGGTCTCGCCGCGAGCGCCCTAAAGCACACCATGCCCGGTGACTTTCTCTGCGCGACGAGAGCCGAAATCGAGGCGGCCACGGCGGTTGAAGAGGCGGGCGTCCTCCAACGATGACGTCGCCACCGTCGCGCATCCGGCTCGTCCCGATCGACAAGGACAACTGGGAGGACGCGGCAAACCTACGGGTCCGCGATGATCAGGCCGAGTTCATTGCGCCCAACGTGTGGTCGATCGCGGAGTCGACGTTCTACGACGCCCTCAAGCCAACGGCGATCCTGAACGACCGCCAGATGGTCGGTTTTCTTATGTATGGCCGCAATCCACAAGACGACCAGTATTGGCTCTATCGATTCATGATCGACCGGGATAAGCAAGGCATGGGCTTTGGCGCCGCCGCACTGGCCCTCTTGATCGACCGGCTCAAGCAGTGCCCCGACTGCACCGAACTGAACGTCGGCTATCACCAGGACAACCTGGCGGCGGAACGGCTCTACCTGCGCCTCGGTTTTCAGAAAAGCGGCACGGCGCCCTGGGGTGAACTGACCGCGCGGCTCATGTGGGATTGAACGGCTAACCCTGTTGGATGTAGG
>JBOGUE010000465.1:0-28322 GCA_050695955.1 Thermomicrobiales bacterium
TGAGGTACGTTCTCATGAGTCGTTAGACGTTAGACGTTAGTCGTTAGGAGAACGATACGAACTACTAACGACTAACGACCAACGTCTCCGTCCTACTCCGTGACCGTCCAATCGTGAGCGTGGTTCGCGTACATGAGGTGGCCTGGGCCCCAGGCGGTGGTGTCGCCCGTGCTGAGCGTCGAGTTGACCGCGATCAGGTTCTTGCGGTCGAAGAGCCAAACCCAGGGCTGATCCTCGTTGAGGATGCGGATGGCTTGCTGGTAATGCTGGGCCTGTTCCTCCTGGTCGTAGGTGCGCAGGGCGGCCTCCATCGCGGCGTCGAACTCGGGATTGGCGTAGGTCCAGGTCTCCTTCGCCTGGCTCCCCCAGATCACCGAGAGGTTCGACGGCGCCGGTTGCGCGCCATACGACCCGTAGGTCAAGGCCCACGTCCCCTCGTCGAACTCCTTCTGCCGCGTCCCGCCGCCGTCGTCGAATTGCAGCTCGACGTTGATGCCGACGGCCCCGAGGTACTGCTGCACCGCTTCCATCACCGCCGCCGTCACCTGATCGGGGTAGTAGTACCAAAGGGTGAAGGTCTGCTCGCCGGTCCAGCCCGCCTATTGCAGGAGCTGCTGTGCCCGCTCGGGGTCGAAGTCGTAGGTGTTGGCGTCGGTCGGTTGCGCCCACAGCACATAGGGAATCTCATTCACCACCGGATCAGCGTAGCCCTGGAAGAGCGTCTCGGTGATCGTCGCCCGGTCGATGGCATACGAGATCGCCTGGCGCACCCGCTTGTCGCTGAACTCGGGCAATTGATTGTTGATCCAGATCGCGCCGACGCCCGCCGGCGTGGTCACGATCTCAGCACCCTCCATCCCTTCGACTAGCTCGACGTCGGCGGTCGACATCGGCGCGACCGAGCTGTCGCCCGCCTGGAACGCGGCCAACGACGTCTCGAAGCTGGTGAAGAAGAGCAAGTTCAGCTTGTCGATCTGGGGCGCGCCGTGGTGGTAGTCGGGGAACGCTTCCAGCTCGATCCGTTCGCCCTCGACCAACTGCAAGAACTTGAACGGCCCGGCGCCGATCCGGCCCTCGGTCCAGAACGGCTGCTCCGCCAGCGTCGCCCGGTCGAGCGCGCCCAGGATGTGTTCCGGCAGGAGGTTGATGAAGATAAACCCGGCCAGCAAGCCCGAATCGGGCTCCGTCAGCTCGATCTGGACCGTGTAATCGTCCGGCGCGGTCACACCGCTGAGCGAGGTCGGCGTCGCCGCCGTCTGCGCCTCGTCGTAGCCGACGACGCTGCGGAAGGCGTTGCCCCAGCGGGAGGTCGCCGCCGGGTCGGTGAGGAGGTTGATCGTGAAGACGACGTCTTTCGCGGTCAACGGCGTGCCATCGTGCCACTTGGCGTTCTGCCGCAGCGTGAAGGTCGCGGCGGTGCCGGCGATGTCCCACGATTCGGCGATGTCGCCGACGTACCCTTGCAGATCGGCGCTGAGCGTCACCAGGCGGGCATCGACCATCCGGTTCAGCTCGTACTGATTGCCACCGTTGATGATGTAGCAGTAGTCGATGGCCGCCGCGTTCGGCGTGCCGCCACCGCCGCCCGTCGACCCGGCGTCGAAGCTGAGCGTCACCGGCTCCTGGGCGGAGACCGGCCCGCTCGCGGCCACGTTCAGCAGCGCCGCGGTCAGCGGCGCGCCGAGACCGAGGGCCATTGCCCGCTTCACCAAATCGCGGCGCGAGAGGCGACCTGCCGCCGCGTCCGCGACCAGTTCATCAAATCGCACGAACCCCTCTTTCATCTCGTTCTCCTCCTGAGCGAACGACGATTACGACGACTGCCGATTGCCTGGTCCCATGTGTTCGCGTGCGGACGTTCCAGCACGCGGCAGTCAGGTCGCGTCGGTATTGATCCCTGCCTGCCCACCTTGCCCACCTTGCCCAACTTGCCCAAAGAGATCTCGCCATCGCGGCGCGAAGCCGAGTCGCTGGGCGGTTGTCTCGAAGTGCGCCATGAGCGCGCGCCGCGCGGCAGGCCCGTCGCGCGCCACCACCGCCCGCATGATCGCCTCATGCTCCGCGAGATCTTGCTGCACCTTCTCACTCGAGTAGTTTTCGGCCACCCGCGCGACGGCCAGCGCGTAGATGGCATCCAGCATCGCCGCGAAGAACCGGTTATCGATTCGTCCCATAATGACCCGGTGCATCCCGAGATCGCCGTCGGTGTTCCGCTCGCCGCGGGCCGCCGATTCGCGCATGCTCTCGAAGAGGCGCCGGATCTCGGTCAAATCCTCGTCGGTCAAACGCTCGACGGCCTCGCCGACGGCAGCGATCTCGAGCACACAACGTGCTTCGGTCAGCTCCCGCTCGCTGAAGCTATGGATCAAGACCTCGGTTGTGAAATGGCGGAGGTAGCTTTCAGCCTCGAACGTCCCGACGAAGCGCCCAACTCCCTTACGCGCTTCGACCGCGCCGACCGCCTCCAGTCCCTTCAGCGCCTCCCGAATCAAAGGCCGGCCGACGCCGAGCTGTTCCGCGAACCACGCTTCGCCGGGCACCCGGTCACCCGGCCGCAGCCCGTTCTCCTCGATGTACTCCTTGATCCGCGTCGCCACCTCTTCCTGCCGGGAAACGGTGGAGAGCGGTCGAATCTGGTAATCCACGGCCGCCGCCGTGCGGCCGTTTGTCGCCGCCATCATAAACACTCGTCCCTTGGGTATCTTGTAAGATGTCTGACAAGGATTCTAGCCCATATGAAGGCTCTGTCAAGAGAGCTCCCGCTCCTTGCAATCTGTGGGACGCTCGGACTGACCGGACTGCCACCTAAGCAGGGAGTAGGTCGACCACAAGCGATCGCTCCTGGAGCAGCTCATCCGTCGTGACCCGAATGCGCTCCCGCGCCTCGGGATCATGATCGAGACCCTGAACCACATGCCACGACACACCATCGGAGGAGACGGGAAAGCTGAACTGCAAGCGTTCGGGAACGTCGTATTCACCGCGACTGACGACGCCCAAAGAAGTCCAGTCGCCTGGCGAAGTCTCGTTCCGGATCGAGTTGATCGAATCGATGACCGCGTTGGCCGCTGATCCCGCGGACGAGAGTTTACGGGTGGCAATGATCTCGGCACCGCGTTTCTGGACGGCCGAAATGAACGCATCCCGCAGCCAAGCATGGTCGGAGATGACGTCGAAAACCGGCCGGCCGGCGATCTTCGCATTGCGGGCGTCGGAGTACTGTGTCGCCGAATGGTTCCCCCAGATTGCGAGATTCGTTACCTGGGAGACGGGCACGCCGGCCTTCCTCGCAAGTTGGGCCTTGGCCCGATTCTCGTCCAGCCGGGTCATCGCGAACCAGCGGTCCCCAGGAATCTCCGGCGCGTTGGCGCGGGCGATCAGGCAATTGGTGTTACACGGATTCCCGAGGACGAGGATCCGCACATCTGAAGAGGCCCTAGCCGCGATCGCGCGCGCCTGCGGGCCGAATATCCCGGCGTTTGCGCTGAGGAGATCGCCACGCTCCATACCCTCCTGACGCGGCATCGCTCCCACGAGCAGCGCCCAGGAGGCGCCATCGAACGCCTCCTCGGCATTCGCCGTCAGCACGACATCGGACAGGAGAGGAAAAGCGCAGTCGTCGAGCTCCATCGCAACGCCTTCCAACGCCGGCAGTGCAGCCTCAACGTCGAGCAGGCGCAGCACGATCGGCGTCCGCGGTCCGAGCAGTTGACCGGACGCAATCCGAAAGACCAGGGCGTAGCCGACCTGCCCGGCCGCGCCCGTGACCGTGACTTGGACCGACCTGAGAGGGTGGTTGTCTTCATGCGTCATGAGTACTCTCCTCCGCGCACGTTGATCGAGTCATGTTCGAGTCCGAGTAACCCAGCACGGTTGGGGACAGACCGGAACACCATGCCGCCCCAAACTGCCAACGAACCTGCACAAGTTGACGATGATCACGCCAGTATCCGCACCTATGCACCGCCTGTCTTCGCTATCGACCACTCGCTCGCGGGTCAAGGGCGTCCCGCAACCCATCGCCAATGAAGTTGATGCTCAACACGGCGAGCGCGATCAGGATCCCTGCCGGAATCCAGAGCCATGGCATCTGTTGCATCACCGCCGCGGATTGCGCCGTGTTGATGAGATTGCCCCAGCTCGGCGTCGGCGGTTGCACCCCCATGCCGAGGAAGGAGAGACCCGCCTCGGTCAGAATCGCCGAGGCCACGCCGAAGGTCGCCGCCACCGTGATCGGCGCGACCGCGTTCGGCAGGACGTGGCGGAAGATGATGCGCCAGTTCCCGGCGCCCATCGCTCGCGCCGCCTCCACGAACTCCATCGCCCGAAGCGTCAAGAACTGCCCGCGTACCAACCGGCAGATGCCCGGCCAGGTCAGCAAGCCGATGATGACCATCACGTTGTAGATGCTCGGGCCGACGATCGAGACGGCGGCGATGATGATGATCAATCCGGGAAAGCACATCACGGTGTCGGTCAACCGCTGGATCAGGGCGTCGACCGCCCCACCGAAAAAGCCGGAGAGTGCGCCCAGCACCGTCCCGATCACGACGTAGATCGTCACCGCTACCAGTCCGACCGACAGTGACACGCGCGCGCCATAAATCAGGCGGCTAAAGACATCGCGCCCGATGTCGTCAGTGCCCAGCCAATGATCGGCACTTGGACCGGCGGACGCCGCGAGCAGATCGACCCTGTTCGGATCGTGCGTGGCGACGAGCGGCGCAAAGAGCGCCGCGATCGCGAGGAGCACGATGACGCACAAGCCGCCGACGGCCAGACGGTGCCTGGCAAAGGCCCGCAGCCGGCGACCGCGGGGTCGGTCGCGTCCGGCCTCGCCGAGGCGCCCGTGTGCGGCGGCGGTCAACGCCTGTGCCATTGCCCTACCGGTACCTGATCCGCGGATCGACGATCGCGTAGAAGAGGTCGGCAATCAGGTTGCTGATCAGGACCATACCCGCGGTCACCAGGATCGTGCCCAGAATCAGCGGGTAGTCGCGGGCATTCACCGCCCGCATCGCCAGCATGCCCATCCCCGGCCACTGGAAGATCGTCTCGGTGATCACGGCGCCACTCAGTAATTCCGGCAGGCTCAACCCAATGATCGTGATCAGCGGAATGAGCGCGTTCCGGAAGGCGTGGCGCATCAGCACGATCCGCTCGACGAGTCCTTTCGCGCGCGCGGTCGTCACGTAATCTTGCCGGATCGCCTCCAGCATCGACGACCGGGCGTAACGCATCACCATCGGCAATTGCGCCATGGTCAGCACAGCAACCGGCATCACCATGTGCTTCAGCAGGTCGGCCGTCGAGTCCGGCACTCCCAACGTCCGCATGCCAGACGTCGGTAGCCAGTGCAGGCGCACCGCTAGGAGGTACATCAACCCCAGCCCGAGAAAGAAACTCGGCGTTGAGATCGCCAGGAACCCAGAAACGGTGGTGACGTAGTCCAGCAGCGTGTATTGCCGCACCGCAGAGAGGATGCCCAGCGGAATCCCGATCAAGGTGCCGAGGACGGTCGCGGTTCCCATCAGGAGCAGCGTCGGTCCGATGCGATCGCCGATCTGCGTGGCGACCGATTGCCCGCTGATCAGCGAGTAGCCGAGGTTACCCTGCAGCGCCTCCCGCAGCCATAGGGCGTAGCGGACCGTGACCGGATCGTCCAGCCCGAGCTGCCGCTTTCGCTCCTCGACCCACTCTTGGCCCATCTCCGCCCGCGTCACCGGATCGATCAACGCGGTGACGGGGTCACCAGGCGCCAGGTTGACGAGTAAGAACGACAGCAACGTCACCCCGACCAGCACCGGGAATGAGACAACGACGCGTCGAAGGATGTACTGCTGCATCCGCGCACCTTTAGGCGTGAGGCGTGAGGCATGAGGCGCTACGTCGTCGTTCCCCTAACGCCTCACGCCTCAGCCCTAACGCCTACTCCGTCAGCGACCACTCGTGGACATTCCAATGGATGTCGGTGTTCGCGCCGGGCTTGACGCCCTGGAGCTTCTTGCTGATGCCCCAGATCATGTTCTCGGACCACCAAAAGATCGTTGGCACGTCCTCGTTCAGGATTTGCGCGACCTGATGATACGTCGCCGTCCGCCGCGCGACGTCCGGCGTCCCGCGACCCTCGACCAGCAGCGCATCGAGCTCCTCGTTGCAGTAGTGAGTCGTGTTCCCACCGTTCGGCGTCCAGTTGGCGCAGGCGTAGTAGGTGGACGACACGTCGGGATCGAGCCCGTAGGCGCCACCACCAAACCAGGCCAGGTCGAACTCGGCGTCCTCGACGACTAGCTTTTCGAAGGCAGGCTCGTCCATCGGCTTGAGCTCGATCTCGATCCCGACCTCCTTGAGTTGCTGTTGAACGACCGGCGCCGCGGTTTCGATGTCCTGATAGCCCTGCGGCCAAATGAGCGCGACGATCCGCGACGCATCCCACTCGGCCTCGGCCAGCAGTTGTTTCGCCCTCTCCGGGTCATACTCGTACATATTCAGGTCGTCGTACCGCGCCCACTCCGGCCCAATGACCGACTGTGTGACCAGTCGCCCCTGCCCGCGCAGCACCACGTCCATCAACGCCTGGCGGTCGATGCCGTACATGAACGCCTGTCGCACCCGTTTGTCCGGAAAGCGCTCGTTCATGATCGCCGTTTGGAAGATGCCGATGCCGGGCATGGGCTGAATGTCGACCAGCTCGTGGTCTTGCAGCCGCTCGGCATCCCGTGCCGTAATCGCCTGCATCACGTGGAGCTCTCCGGTTTCGAGCTGCGCGAGCTGCGTTGCCGGGGCCGACACCCGCACAAAGGCCTCTGCCAGCTTCGGCACGCCGAGGAAGTAGCTCGGGTTGTTTTTGACCTGGACGTACTGGTCCGGCACGTACTCGACGAAGCTGAACGGCCCGGTCCCGACGGTCGGTTGTTGCGAAAAGGGATGCTGATCGATCTCGGCCGGGTTCATGTCCGCCAGCACATGCTCCGGCACGATCCAGATCAACGAGTTCGTGTGCGACGAGCCGATCAGGAAGGCGACGTTCGGCTGCTCGAGCGTGATGCGGAACGTGTAGTCGTCCGGCATCTCCAATCCAGGCAGCTCGTCCGTTTCCCCTTCGTAGAATGGCGCCGCGCCGGCAACCTGCGAGAGCTTGCCATACTGTCGCGCGCCCGACTCCTGCCGCATCGCCAGCCGGTAGGTAAACATGACGTCGCGGGCCGTGAACGGCGTGCCGTCACTCCAGGTGACGTCCTGCCGCAGGTAAAAGGTGAACCGCGTGGCGTCGTCGGAGATCTCGAATCGCTCGGCCAGGTCGGGGATCAGGTTGTAGCCAGCGTCGAATCGGACCAGGCGGCTGAAGATCAGGTCGAAGACCTGCGTCTCCACCCCACCCGACGCTCGGAACGGAAACCACACGCCTGGCGCTTCAGACTCTCCACCTAGCTGAAGCACGCCGCTGCCGGATTGCGCCAGTGGCGCTGCCGTACTCGGCTCCGCGCGCAGCACGCCACCCAACGCCGATGCCGAGATCCCGGCCACCGCTGCCCCGTGCAACAGTTCCCGCCGGGTCATCGCTTGCGATTGCTCTGCCATTGCGCCCTTCTCTCCCGTGCCGCTACCTGGCAACTGACGACTGACGACTGGCGACTGGCTATTCCGTCAGCGACCACTCGTGGATGTTCCACCAGATGTACTGGCTCGAACCCGGCTTGACGCCTTGCAGTTTCTTGCTGATGCCAAAGATCTGGTTGTCCGACCACCAAAAGATGGTTGGCACATCCTCGTTCAGCGTCGTCGCAACCTGATGGTAGATCTCCGTGCGCCGCGCCACGTCGGGCGTGCCGCGTCCCTCCACGAAGAGGGCGTCGAGCTCCTCGTTGCAGTAGTGGGTTGTATTGCCGCCGGCCGGCGTCCAGTTGGCGCACATGTAGTAGGCGGACGAGACATCCGGGTCGAGTCGATAGGAGCCGCCACCAAACCAGGCCAGATCGAAATCCGGCTCGTCGACCACCTTGGTGACGTAGGCCGCCGTCTCTAGCGGCGCCAGTTCTACCTTGACCCCGACCTCGGCCATCTGCTGCTGGAAGACCGGCGCCGCGGTTTCGACCGCCTGGAATCCCTGCGACCAGGTCAATTCGACGGTGCGCTCCGCGTCCCACCCAGCCTCCGCCAGCAACTGCTTGGCCATCTCCGGGTCGTACGGATATGGATTGAGGTCGTCGTAGGTGGCCCATTCGGGACCGATCACCGTACTGTTGACCAACTCGCCCTCGCCGAGCAGCACCGCGTCGAGCAGCGCCTGCCGGTCGACCGCGTACATGAACGCCTGGCGCACGCGTTTGTCTGGGAAGCGCTCAGTGAAGATCGCGGTCTGGAAGACGCCCACGCCTGGCGTCGAGACCACGTCCAGCACCTCGCTGCCCTCGAGTCGCGCGGCTTCGCGCGGGGCCATCCGCGACAGGAGATGCAACTCGCCGCTCTCCAACTGCGCCAGTTGCGTCGCCGGCTCGGCGAGTCGCAAGAAGACTTGCTGGATCTTCGGCGCGCCGAGGTAGAAGTCTGCATTTGCCTCGAAGGAAACGTGTTGATCGGGCACGTACTCGACGAAGCGATAGGGGCCGGAGCCGACGGTCGGCTGCTGGATCGCGGGATGTTGTTCGAGCGCCGCCGGGTCGGCGTCGCCGAGCAGATGCTCGGGCAGGAGCCAGATCAGCGAATTGCCGCCCGCGGTGCCGGTGAGGAAGGCAACGTTCGGCTGAGCGAGGGTAATCCGGAACGTGTTCTCGTCGATCAGCTCCAGCCCTTCGACGTCCTCCGCCTGCCCGTCGTGGAACGCCTCGGCGCCCTGGATCTGACGCAGCTTGTTGTACTGGTTCGCGGCGGCGCCCGTGGTCATCGCCAGCTGATAGGTGAAGAGTACGTCGCTGCCGGTAAACGGCTGCCCGTCGTGCCACGTCATCCCCTGGCGCAGGGTGAAGGTGAACTGCGTGCCGTCGGGCGAGATATCGAATGACTCTGCCGCGTCGGGCACCAAGTTCAGGTCCGAATCGAGCTTGGCCAGACGGCTGAAGATGAGGTCAAAGATCTGCGTTTGCCCGCCGGTCGAGGCTCGAAACGGCAAAAACACGGGCTGGAACTCGCTTTCGCGCCCGAGCTGAAGCGCTCCACCCGCCTGTGCCGACACAGTCGCGGGCCCGTGCAGGTATCCGCCGATGGCGGTCGCGGAGAGTCCCAGCGCCGTCGCCCGCTGCATGAATTGACGCCGGCTAATCCGCCCCGACCGCAGATCTCCAAGCAGCACGTCGAACCGATCACGTGACATCGTCCTGACTCCTTCTCGCTACGTGTTTCCCACCACCGGCCCCGTCGCGCGGCGGCGTCAGTTCCCGACTTCGATCCCCAACTCGGCGGCCAGCGCCGTCAGCTCGTTCCACGTCCGATCAGGGATCGGAATCCCTTCCGCCTCCCGCCGCCTACGGCTGGCAATCTCCGGGTCGCCGGGAAGGAGCACGGCTTTCACGCCTTCGGCCGGCGGCGCGGAAGCGATGACGTCGCACTGCGCCGCGACTTCGGCCGAAAACTCGTCGAACGACCCGAAGTAGGCCGGGTTGAGTGCGATCATGACTGGACCGTTGGTCCCTGGTGGACCGGGATAGCGGTCCGAATCCACGCCGACGAGCGCCCGCCCGAGCACGTGCGCAAGGACGCCGAACCCGTACCCTTTGTGCCCGCCGAAGGGAAGGAGCGACCCGCCCGCATAAAAATCTTCTGGGTCCAGCGAAGGTTGGCCGTTGACGTCGAGCACGCACCCTGGTGGCGCCGGTTCGCCCTTCGCCCTGGCAACCTGGAGCTTGCCTTCCGCGACCCCCGACGTCGCGATATCGAATGAGAGTGGGTCTTGGTCGTGGCCGCGGGGCACGGCCCAGGCAACGGGGTTGGTCCCCAGGACGCGCGTCCGGCCACCGTACGGCGCAACAGCAGGACCGGCGCTCACCGTCGTGAGGGCGACCATCCCGGCGCGGGCGGCCAGTTCGACGTACGGCGCCGCCCGTCCAATGTGAAAGCAGCGGTGGACCACGACCGCGCCAATCCCAAACTCGCTCGCCAACTCGACGGCCGTCTCGCTGGCCAGCGTCATCGCCGGCTGGCCCCAACCCCATGCCCCATCCACCCGCGCCGTCGCACCCCGCCGCGCGACGACGCAAGCGCGTGCCGCCGGCTGCACGTGACCCGCACGGGCAAACCGGACGTACTGCACGATGCGCAACATGCCGTGCGAGTCGTGGCCCGCCAGGTTCGCATCAACCAGCGAATCGCCGACGATTCGCGCCAGCTCTTCCGGCGTGCCGGTCGCTTCGAGGATGGAGCGCGCGAACTCGCGAAGGCGCTCCGCATGAACAACAGGCATCGCACACAACTCCGAAAGCTAAAGCAGAGCGGGCAGCCGAAACAGCGTCGTCACCGTGCCACCGGCCCGCGCAAAGCTGTGAAAATCGGAGACGATCACGGCGTCCAGCGCACCTGGCTGTAAGATGTCTGACAGCGATTCTAGCAAGGAGGCGTCGGGTGTCAAGAGGGTCGAATCAGCAAACGGCGAAGCCGGGACGCTAGCGCCCCGGCGCCCGCGCATGTTTCGGTCTACCGCTTACTTCTCCGCTTACGATATTGACAGAGCAACTGCTGTCAGCTAATGTGGACACATCGCGTTTGGAGACACATCCGATTTCAGGGTCGTTGTCGGGGTACTCGGCGCGCGCCGCCGAACCCTATGATGAGCAACCCTGCTCGCGCCCGAGTGCGCGATCGCGGTTGCCTGGATGGAGGAGCACAATGCATCGTTTTGCCATCTTGTTCGTGATCACGGTCTTGGCTCTCGTTGCAAGCGTTGGCGGTTCGGCTGCAAACATGTCGATGGCCGGCGGCGTGATCAAAGTCGGCCCGATCCCTGACAGCAGCACAGACAGCGGTACGTGTGGTGGCTGGGCGGTCGACGTGTATGACCTCTATTACACGGTGCGGCAGAATCCGGACGGGACGTATGACGTCCGGGAGGAGTTCAAGCACGGGTCGTTCGAGACCATCGAGGGCGCAACTAGCCCCGGTGGCCGCGACGCGCCGTACGGCTGCACGTTAACCCTGCCAGGCAGCATTACCGGCCATTTTCAAGGGTCGGTCGACTATACCGTCGCCGGAACATTGAACCCGGACGCTGACTGTGGGCCAAACGGCGTCAACTGTCTCCGATCGGACAATCGCGCCTTCTTCAACGAGTTCTTCCCCGGTGGAACCCGCACCACTGACGCTTTCCTCTTCAACTACAGCGCGGGAAACAATGGCCACTGGAAAAACGCCTCTGATAACCGAGGTGGGAACAGCGGTGACATCACTGGATAACGCGAAGCTCGGTATTTCCTAACCGGCCACTGAGCGCACTCATGACGGAGCAGGGAGTAATCAACCCCTGCTCCGTCGCTTCCTTGTGATATCGACCGCACGAGGAAACGCCAGAATCCTAACCGCCGAGCGACCGCAATCTGCGACCGGGCCATCTCACATGGATACGGCTTTCAGCAGCGCGCAACTGCCGTCTCCCGAACGACGACGATCGTACCCCGGACGCACAGCGGGCCGTTGTCGCAAATGACACAACATTCTCCAGCCAACATCGGTCGGACCGGACCCGCCTAGTGTTAATCAGACGAAACGCCGAATGGCTCGCCAATTACCGATCAGCGACGTTTTTCAGCTTGTCCTTCGCCTCGTCGATCTTGTCCTTGGCGTCGGCTATACCCTGCTTGAGCTTGCCGGTTGCCTCGTCCAACTGACCTTCCGACTTCGTCTCCTCGTCGCCGCTCACATCGCCCCACGCTTGCTTGGCGCGGCCCTTCGCCTCGTCGGTCATCCCTTCGGCCCGATCGCGCATCTGGTCGGCCATTGCCGGTCCCTCCTGTTAATCCGAATCAGGGCGAGGCACACATCACCTCGCGCCTTTGGCCAAGCGCAACAGTCGTGCCTTGCTCGGATCGAGCCACAATAATGGTGCTAGGCTCTTCTCCTCGGCAGCCGCGCCGGAGGTTCCAGAGCCCGAGGAACTGGACATGCACCCATCGAACGCGCCACTACGCCCGCTTGGTCCAACCGCGCGCCAAGCATTGGCCAGTAGACTCGGCGACACGCCGGAGACCGTGATCTCGGTTCACCTGCTGCGGCGGGGCCTAGCGCGCGCGTTCGTGAGCGGTGACCTTGCCGACCCGATCGCCGCGATCATTCAAGCCGACGAGCTTCCCACCGAACCGGCGGGATTCGGCGAGGATGCAACCGCGCTCTGGGCGCTCTTGCGTCGCATCGACGGCTGGACGTGCGTGAACGTGTCTCGATCATGTGCGCGTACACTAGGCGATCTCATCTCACAGGAACGCAAAACCAACATTCGTCTCGTAGGCGATGTCTATCACACGCTCCACCAGCCGGTGATCTCTTTTCACCATGATGCGGTCCGCTTGCTGTCGCCGGGGGACCGGCCACTGCTCGAAGCCGCGCCCGCGGCGGTGCGCGGCGGCGGCTTCGGCAGTATCGAGGCGATGCTGGCCGACGGCATTACCGCCGGCGCGGTCATAGACGGCATCCTCGTCGCCATCGCCGGCACCTACGCCCGGACTGCCCACCACGCCGACCTCGGCGTGACCACGCTGGAGCCCTGGCGCGGCCATGGCTTCGCCACGGCTGCCGCATCGCTGGTCTGCGCGGAATTGCAGCGGCACGGGATCAGGCCCGTTTGGAGCGCGGGCGAACGCAATGGCGCGTCCCTGCGCATTGCGCGCAAGCTCGGGTTCACGGAGGTCGGCCGCCGCACCTACGTCATCCCGGATCAGGCGAGGCCGTGACGCACCGCGTAGGCCGCCGCCTCCGTTCGGGCGTGAATGCCGAGCTTGCCGAAGATATTGCCGACGTGGGTCGAGACCGTGCGCGTGCTGATCGAAAGATGCTCCCCAATCTGGCGATCGGTCAGTCCCTGCGTCACCAGGCGCAATACCTCAAACTCCCGCGTTGACAGACCGCCCATTGCCACGGCATCACGCCGACCCAATGGCGGCACAAAATCGGGCGCCGCGGCCACGGTCGCGGTCCCCTCCGCGACCGCCTGCTCGATCGCAAGCGCTCCTCCCGCGTTCACAGCGCCGGCGTACGCCTGCTCGCCAAGGGCGTTCCGTGCGGCGACTATGGCACGCTCGTAGGTCTCCCGCTCCGGCAGCGCCAATGTCACCCCGAGCGTCGCTTCCATCGCGGCCGCCGTACCCATCAGGCGGGCGCACGGGACAGGGTTACCGCTCGCCATGGCCAGCACGGCGGCCCGGCGCAACCAGGCCGCGAGTCGTTCGTTGCTCCCGATCTGCAGATGCAGGTCGAGTCCTTCGTCGAGCGCGGCCGCGGCGGCGGCGAGGTCGCTTTGGTCGCACGCCACGATGGCCAGATAACTGAGCGAAATCGCCGTCGACCAAGGGTCAGCGACCCGGCGACTCTGCTCCAGTGCTGCCTCGAGGAGTGATCGGGCTCTTGCGAGGTCGCCCTGCCCATAGGCGACGATCCCGAGGTGGTAAATGGTGACGGCGATATTGACCGGGTCGGCGCGCTCGGCGAAGAGTTGCCGCGCCTCTTCGAACAGCGCGCTCGCCCGCTCGTAGTCTCCATTGTCCTCGGCGACGTTCCCGAGCACGGTCAGCGCAAACGCCGCCGTCCACGAATCGTTCTGCCGGCGCGAAAGCATCAGGCTCTCTTCGAGCCAGGCGCCGGCCCGGGTTTCGTCGCCCTGGAAGTGGGACAACGTTCCCACACCGAGTAATGCCTTGGCGCGCGCCGGCTCGGCGGCAGCCTCCGGGAGGGTCAATCCCATCTCGATCCAGCGTCGACCTTCGGTCAAATGACCGTGGTAGTACCAATAGAGCCACAGAGCGCCGCCGAGACGGAGCAAGCGATCCGCAACGGCGCCCTGCGCCAGCCACGCCAGCGCACCGCGCAGATTGTCGTGCTCGGCGTCGAGGCGGTCGAGCCAAGCCGGTTCCACCGCCCGCGCCAGATGGGTTTCTGCCTCCTCTGCCAGCGCCAGAAAGTACGCGGCATGCGCGTCGCGCGTCATCGCCTCTTCACCGCTCGCCTCGAGCTGTTCGAGCCCGTGTTCACGAATCGTTTCGAGCATTCGATAGCGTGGTTCCCCCGCCACCGGGGCGACCTGTCGCACGAGGCTCTTGTCGACGAGGGACGCAAGGAGATCGAGGGCCGAATGTCCAGGGCCCAGGGCCCAGTCCGCGACCGAGGCCGGCTGCCCAGCCACGGTGGCGCGCTGGGATCCGCCATCCCCATCCTCCGTCTGGGCGCCGGGCAATGGGAACTGGGCACTCGTGACGACCCCGGCCGCGTCGAGCGAAAAACCACCGGCAAAGATGGCCAGGCGGCGGAACATGGCTTGGTCCTGCCCGTCGAGGAGGTCATAAGACCAGGCGATGGCGCCGCGCATCGTTCGGAGTCGAAGCGGCGCGTCCCGCGCTCCTCCCGTCAACAACGGTAACCGGCGGCCGAGCCGGACCAGCAATGCCGGCGGCGACAGCACCCTCGTGCGCGCGGCGGCGAGCTCGATGGCCAGGGGCAAGCCATCCAGACGATGGCAGATCTCGACGACGGTTGACGCGTTCTCCGGCGTCACCACGAAGTCCGGTTTGACCGACCGCGCGCGCTGGACAAAGAGGTCGATCGCATCAAACTGGGTCACCTCTTCCGCCAGAGACCGGCGCGCGACGTCTGGCAGCGAGAGCGGCAGCACCTGAAACTCATGTTCGCCGGAGACGCGCAACGACATGCGGCTGGTGACGAGAGCCTTGACGGCGGGACACGCCGAGAGGAGATTGGTGACGAATGGGGCGGCGTCGATTATCTGCTCGAAGTTGTCGAGGACCAGCAGGCGCACTCTGTCGCGAAGAAGCGCCTGCAATCGCTCGGTCATGTCCTGACCGCCGCCTTCGCGGAGCCCAAACGCCTGCGCGATTGTGGTCGGCACGAGTCTCGCATCGGTCACTGCCGCCAGTGACACGAAAGCGACGCCGTCGACGAAGCCATCGGCGACATCAGCCGCGACCTGGAGGGCAAGGCGGGTCTTGCCGACTCCGCCCGGGCCAATGAGCGTCAAGAGTCGAATGCTGTCTCGTTCCAGCAGGGTTTTGAGCGAGGCACGCTCGTTCACCCGGCCGACCAATGGGGAAAGGGGCGCCGGGAAGGGCGGCAGGTCATCCGACGACAACGCGCCAGGCATGACGGGTGACGCCTCCGCTAAGTCCTGCGTGGTCGCTTCGCCTGTGTATAGTGGCGACCGGCGCCTCGTTCGTCAATCGCCCGCCGCGAAACCGGCCGGTGCTGGCAGTGAAACCGCACTCGTTCATGCGAGCTTGCTGCCTTGCTGCCTTGCTTGCTTGTTAGAATCCGCGGGGCACGCCGGGTCTGCCGACAATATTGGACGTCAGGGAAGGGGTCGACACTGATGCAGCCTGAGCACGCGGCGGCGCTGGATGCGTTCGCGCCGGAGCGTTTCGGGTTTCGCCGTCACCAGCGAGGGTGGATCAGGGAGTTCGACGGCCTCGGCGCGGTCGCCGTCACCGCGCTCTCCTGGCCGCATGCGCAGACGCCGTCATTCGCATACATCGACGGGCAAACCGTCCCGACTGACGCCCTCGGACTCGTCGTCCAATTGCAACAGCAGGTCTGGGGTTTCCCACCCGAACTCGTCGTGCCAACCAACGTGATGGCCATCCTGCCCGACTCCGGCGGCTCCGTGCTTGTCGCCTATGTCCTCGACGTGGGATTTAACGCCGACGGCTGGCTCGGCTTCGTCATCGGCTTCGGCGCGCGATCCGGCACCCTCGTTTCACACATGCTCGGCGTCCGGGAGGAACTGCGTGGCACAAAAGGGATTGGATGGCATCTGAAGCTGCTCCAGGCATACGAGGCGCTACGCACCGGCCACACCGCCGCCGCTTGGACTTTCGACCCGATGCGCGGCATGAACGCGCGGCTCAACCTCGAAAAGCTCGCCGCCACGGCCGCCGAGCTGTCCATCGACAAGTATGGCGTGCTGCGCAGCGCGCTCTACGGTGAGAACGTCCCCACCGACCGTCTGACCGCGCACTGGGACCTGATCGCACCGGCGACGCATCAGCGGATCGCCCAGGTCGCCACCGGTACGTATCCTGGCCTTGCGCTGTCCGACGTCGCGGATGTCCCGGAAGCGACGGCCGCCTCTCTCTCCGCGCTGGCAACCAACCAACCGGACAGGATTCGCTTTCGGATTCCGGGCGACATCGACCGGCTGATGCGCATCGACCCGCCCGCGGCGATCCGCTGGCGGCAGGAGATGCGCGCCGTCCTCTCCACCTTTCTCACCACGAAGTCGATGCACGTCGACGACAATGGCAGAGGCGGTCCGATCGCCGCCGGCGAGCAAAAGCAGCCCGGTGCCTACGTCATCACCGCGCTCGCCACGGGGCCAGACGCCACCGGCGAGCGCGCGAGCTACTACGTCCTGACCCGACAAGAACACACGAGCGAGGGAACAGCGTGAAGATTGCGGCGATCGCGGTCCATCTCCTCAAACTTGAACTGCGGGTGCCTTTTACCACGTCGTTCGGCACCTACCAGACGCTCACCCGTCCCTTCGTCGTGCTCGAAACCGACGACGGCCGGCGTGGCGTCGGCGAAATTCCGACGCTCACCGACCCGGCCTACAAACCGGAAGCCGACACCGCCTCGGTGCTGACCTCGCTGCAGGAGTTCGTGCTGCCGAGTGTCGCCCGCTACCAGGCCAAACACGGCCCGATCACTACTAGCGATGACCTCCGGGCAAGCTATGCGTGGATCAAAGGCGCCGTCTTCGCCAAGAGTGGCGTCGAGGCCGCGCTCTGGGATCTCCTCGCCCAACAGGCGCAACAACCGCTCTGGCAACTCTGGGGCGGCATCCGGCGCGACTTCATCGTCGGCGTCAGTATCGGCGGCAAGACGCTCGATCAGGTCATCGAACGCGCCGAGCAAGCGGTCGACCTTGGGTATCAGCGGCTGAAGGTGAAGATCTGGCCCGGCTTCGACGTCGAGGTCGCGCGGGCACTGCGCGAGCGTTTCCCCGTTATTCTCCTCCAAGTCGACGCCAACTCCGCCTACGACATGTCGAGTTGGCAATCACTCAAAGCGCTCGACGCCTTCGACCTGCTCTTGATCGAACAACCGCTCTTCGACGATGACCTCATCTTCCACGGCGAGATCTCTCGTCAGATCCGCACGCCGATCTGTCTCGACGAGAGCATCCACTCCCTGCGCGACGTCCAGGCCGCGGTCCACGTCTGGCAACAACATGACGCCCTCGATCGCCTCATCATCAACATCAAGCCCCCGCGCGTCTCCGGCTTCGCCGAGTCGATCGCCATCGCCGAGTACTGCCAATCCATCGGCGTCCGCACCTGGATCGGCGGCATGCTCGACTCCGCCTGGGGCAAGGCGTGCAACCTCAACCTCAACGCCCTCGCCGCCATCACCCTCCCCGGCGACCACTTCTCCCCCACCGGCGCCTACTTCGTAGAGGACGTCGTTTCGACGCCGCTGATCTGCACCGACGGAGTGTTCAGGCTTGGTGACGGCATGTCCGCGGGCGTCGAGTTCGATTGGGAGCGGTTCGAGCGGTTGGGCGAGAGGGTGTTCGATCAAGCTCTGCAGCCATAGGTCAGGTCGAATAATCCGACATCGTCCGGTTCACAGCGGGACGGTCTCGTTGAGCAACGTATCCACTGCCGCCTGGTAAAGCCGTTCAAGCCCGTCGTGCGTCTGAGGGGCGCCAAACCGCGGCTCCCACACCAGATCTGCCAAAGAGTCACTGATCGTGAAGGCAGCCGCGAGGTCCACACCGCGGTACTGGGCGACGGCAAACAGCGCCGCCGCCTCCATTTCTACTGTCAACACACCTTCTTGCTGGTAGTGTCGAGCTTCGGCGACCGTTTCTCGATAGGGCGCGTCAATCGTCCAACTCGTGCCTCGTAACGGAGCCAGCCCCGTCTTCCGCAGTACACGTTCGAGTTGATCGGTAAGGTCCGGTGACGCCTCGGCGTACTTAGCAGGTGCAAGATAGTGATGCGATACGCCCTCGTCTCGAACAGCACGCTCGCACACTACCACGTCACCAATCTTCAAGGTCTTAGCCAAAGCGCCCGCCGTGCCGATGCTCACGAACCGCTCGATCCCGAGTGCGATCAACTCTTCCAGGACAGTCGTCACCGCCGGCGCGCCAATGCCGAACATTGCGCTGAAACCAACACCGCAATCAGCGTCCTTGAGGAGGTAGAACTCCCCCGCGAAGGGCTCGACTCGCTCAACCGCATGCCGTTCCAGCACGTGACGGTACAGGGATGTCTGGTAACAAAAGATGACACCCTCGGGAATCCGAAACGAGGGCAGCGTTCCCTGCCGGCGCTTATAGGCGACGAAATCCGCTGGGCTAAAGAATGCCTCTTGGGCGTGCTTGCCAGAAAAATTCGGAAACGAGGCAGTCTCTTTCATTGCTTCCCTTCAGTTGTGGGAGAAGGAAGTCCAAAGTCGTTCGATCTCGGAAGCGATCTTCTCGACATCGCGAATATCCCCCGCCGACACGCGAAAACAAAGATCAACAGCCTCATCTGCCGGTATCGAACTGGGAAGCGCGTGTCCGACCAAATCCAGAAAATACACGGCGACAAGAAAACCCGTTCGCTTGTTGTCGTCGTTGAATGGGTGCCCTTGGGTAATGCCACGCAACAGCATCGCTGCCTTCTCGAATACCGTTGGATGTGGGTCGAAATCGCCAAAGGTTTGAAATGCGGCAGCGATGACCTGTTCAACCAGACCTCGGTCCCGCGCAGGCCCGCCCCGACCGCCAAAGTCCGCAACAGCGGCCGCGTCAACGCAGTATGAGGCAGCGGTAAGCAGTTGCACTCGAACGTGCGTCGTTTCGGGATCAGTTCGTGCAAAGAAAATGCGTTCAGCGGGAAGTATCGGCAGCCGACGAAGCAATTTGATCAGAGGATTGTCATCATCATCTGCCATTGTCTGCGGTGCCGTCCATTCGAGAGGGAGGCGGTTCCCCTGTGCAAGTCTTTCTAGAATTTCTTTGATGTCGACGCGTTGGGTCACGCGTCGATAGAACTCCTGGGGTGTCTCTAACCGAGGACGCGGCTCGCCTTCGATAACGGTTACATCTGACTCCACGTTTCTTTCTTCGATGTTTTTAATCCTGGCATGCTCCCCGTTGGCTGGAGTGGCGATTGGTCCTCGGGAGTCGTGAGTAGTTCACCGTCGCTCTCGGCCGCGTCTATCAGGCGCGCGATATCCTCCCGGATGACTTCTGCCTCCGTGCAACCACGCATCGCGGCAATCGACTTGACCTTGCGATCCTGTGCGGGCGTTATGCGGAAGTCTTTACGAACCCGCTACTCATCCGTGCTCTAGATGATACACCGGACGACGCCTAGATCACGTCCAGTCCGTGTGGTCGGTCACTTGAGGCGAGTGCCAGGTGGACCTTCCGCAATCGTGAACAAGGATGACGCCACCAACCGGCCAGTGGGCGAGCACTAATCTACCGTTCCTCCAGAAACCCGGAGATGCAACACAGCACGACAAGAAGATCGAACCAGGTCTGACGAATTCAGCCGACCAACTGGACAGTCAAACCTTCGGCAGCGGCGACCTGGGCTTGCCGGCGGTCGGCGGTCCAGAACTCGGGTCCCGAAGTGGCCCGTTCAGCGGCACTGAGAGCGGTTCCGATCTGCACCGCGTCGTATGCTCGAAGCGGGTAGTCGAACAATAGCTGCTCTGCTCTGTTGCAGATCGCGACTGTCAAAAGGATCACCTGGTACTCCTCTTGCCAGTGGGCCTTGAAGAGATGCCACAGCCGCTCCACCGTTTGCGCCGAGAATGATCCCTCCCTTACTTTGCGTGAGAACGCGGACGCCAGCTCGACGGTCGCAAGTTCAGCGACGATGACCGCGTTTCCGCTCTCAGGGGAGCAGGCCGCGCGTACGCTCCGCGCACCGGGCTCGGTCCAGTCGTATCGTCGAACGAGCGCCGACGTGTCAAAGAAGATCGTCGCCACTAACGACCTTCACGATCCTCGATGACCGCCTCCGACAAACCGAGAGGACCCGGCAGAGAATCAAGCCACTCGTAGAGTTCGGCTTCAAGCTGACGGAGTTCCTCGCCTGTCGGAAGATCGGGATCAAATTGCTTGGGCGCGAGAAGTCCCGCCGCGGCTAGCTGATCTACGACGCTGCCCTGTGCATCCGGGAGGCAATCGATTGCGCCCCGTATGACTTCGGATTCGGTGCTGCCGCGCGCGGCGGCGAGCGCCTTGACCTTGCGGTCCTGGGCGGGCGCCAGGTAAATCTGTTTGCGGATCATAGAGGTCGCCATACATCGCCACTATACATCACGGACCAACGAACCGCGATCGAGGAGGAATCGTCCTGCATTGGCGCTCCCGACTCAGGCTTCACCAATCCAGGCCCATCCGACGTGCCGGCAGCACAGTTACAGCCCGAACAGGATCCGCAGACGATCTTCGATCACGTCCATCGTGGTCAAGGCAAGATCGCCGCGCTTGCGGCGCAGCCGTTCGAGCGAAATCGACCGGACATCCTCGCACTTGACGAAGGAGCGATCGGTCAGTCCGGCCTCCGGTGCCAGGACCTCAACGCGAAACGGGTTCCGCCGTTCGGTGCGCGTGATCGGGACGACCACAACCAGGCCGGCAGGGCCATGGTTGAAGCGATCGACGGAGACGATTACGGCCGGTCGAACGCCGGCCTGTTCGTGTCCGCGCGTCGGGTCGAGATCGACCTGCCAAACTTCGCCGCGGGATGGACGCGTTCTCATGCCTCGTCGTCCATCCCGTCGGCCAGGGTTTGATCCCACAATTGACGTTCCGCCAACTCCTCAGCCCATGCATCCGGGTCAGCCCGCATCGCCGCGAAGTCGGCATTCGCCGCGTCCAGGATGCGCCGACGCCGTTCTTCTTCGACCAGTTGATCAAGAAGACTCTGCGTTGTCTGTCCTGCCTCGTCGGCGAGGCTGTTCAGCATCGCATGGGTTTTTCGGGTGACGCGAACCGTCGTCGTCGCAACCATCTCGCCCACCTCTACAATTCCGTCTACAAGATCAGCTACAAGAGGATACCACAATGGCCCGCGTATAGCGATGGGCGAGTCGTCAGATCACCTCTAGTCCATTCAACCCAGGCAATTCAGGAAACGCGGCGTGCGGTTCGGCCTGGTACCAGAAGGCGGTCGAAGCGATATCGTCTTGCAAGGGGAGGTAGCGGGACTTGCCTTCGAGCTGGGAGCGCCAGCCGAGGGCCTGGATGGTGACGCGGAGGTCGGCGGAGAAGCGGATGGGGTCCATGACGTGCCAGCGGTACAGACCGAAGCGCTGCTGGGCCTGGTAGAGGCCGTCCGGCTTGATCACCTGGGGCACGCCCAGGTACGGCGTCGAGAAGACGCCGTACTCACCCTTGGGGAACTCGAAGTTCCAGGCGCCGCCAAAGTAGTCCTCGGTCCCGGTGCCGCAGATCGTCGGCCAGTCGACGTCGCCGTCCATGTAGAACTTGATCTCGCCCTCGCCCCACCAGCCGTTGTTATTCACACCCCAAGCGAGGTAGGCGCCGACGTAGTGGCCCTGCCCGCGGACGCCGTCGAGGAGCGTGTGGACGTCCATGTAGGCGAGCGGGTTGCTGCGTCGCCACTGGGCGTGGAAGTAGGCGCGGTCCTCCGGGACCCCGGTCAGCGCATAGTCGATCTGATAGTAGAAGCCGCGCACCTCGTCGGGCGAGAGGTTCTCGACCGTGATCCGCGCCTTCTGGCGGAACGGCATCTCCCAGTAGCAGTTGAATCCACCTGCCGGGTTGACCGCCACCGGCAGCGAGCCGACGTTGCAGCGCACGCCCCATCCGTTGCAGAAGAGATCTCCAATCGGCGTCTCGACCGACGGCGTCTCCTCGTCGTCCCAGTAGCAGCGGAGGACGAGACGCCGCCAGTGTTGCGGGTGGACGGTCAGCCAGATGTGTTGGATCGCCCCCGGTCCTTCGATCTCGGCCAAGACCGCGGTCGATCCGCCAGGGACATGAATGCTGGGCGAGACTTTCCAGCCCTGCCCCAGTTCCCGCGCGGCGTCGGCGCCGGTCCCCTCCGTCGCCATTCCGCCGCGACCCTTCTCGCCGGTCGGATTCTCGGCGCTGATTGAACGCGTTTGCGCGCTCGACAGCCGTGCCAGATTCCCCAGATGCATCCCCAGCCCGTTGAACGCCTCAGCCAACTGGATTCTCCCCTCGCCCGCCGTTATTCGGACGCCCGTCGACCGGGCCTCACCTCATCGCTGATCCCACGGCAGCCCCGCCGGCGTGCCGCAGGAACCGCGGAATCTTAGTTCGAACCCGTAGACGACGCACCTCGCCTGCGTCCTCGTGCCGGCGATCCGCTCGAAGAGCAGACTCACCGCCATCTCCGCCATCCGGCGCACCGGTTGGGCGAACGCCGTCAGGGGCGGTTCGAGCAACTCGGTCCACCACGGGTCGCCGATCGCCACCACCGCCAACTCGTCCGGCACGCGGATGCCACGTGACCGGATCGCCTGCCAGCCGCCGATGGTCATCAGGTTACTGGCGATCACCAATCCGGTAATCCCACCCGCGGTGTCGAGCAATTCCTCGGTCGCCGCCCGCGCTTCGGCGACATGAAATTCGCCGGACGCGACGAGCGGTTCGAAGCCGTGGGCGCGCATCGCCGCCTCATATCCAGCCAGGCGGTCGCCGCCGGGTTTGATCGCCCGCATGCCGCTGACGAAACCGATCCGGCGGTGCCCGGCGTCGATCAGGATCTGCGTCGCCCGCCGCCCTACTTCGAGGTCGTCGGCGATGACGGCGTCGGCGCGCGGGTCCGTCACCGGCCGGTCGAAGGCGACAAGCGGGATGCCGCGGTCGATGACGTCGGATATTTCCGGGTCGTCGGAGAGGTACGGCACCAGGATGATCCCTTCGACCCGCTCGTCCGCCAGCGTTTCGAGATAGGTCCGTTGCTTTTCCGGCTGGTCCTCGCTGTTGCAGAGGAGCACACGGAAGCCTTGCCGATACGCAACCTCTTCGATCACGCGGATTGCCTGGGAAAAGGTGGGGTTCTCGATGTCGGTGACGACGACGCCGATCTTGTGCGTCTTCTGGCGGCGGAGGTTGCTGGCAAGCAGGTTGGGCCGGTAGTCGAGCTCGGCGACGACGTTCAGGACCCGCTCCCGATACGGTTGGCTGACCGCGACCGTGCCGGTCAGCACGCGCGAGACCGTCGCGGGTGACACCCCTGCCCGTTCCGCCACCTCCTTGATCGTCGCCATCTCGCCTCCTTGTCTTCTCAGCAATCGTTTTCTGTCTTAGCACGCAAATTGCGACTCGTCAATAAGGCTAGGGACTTGACATTCCCTCCGCGACGGTGCTAGCGTAGGAATCGATTTCACGGACAGCCTGGATTTCAGATCGCGGAAATCGTCGTGACGAGCCGGTGGGACCCTGTTTCCCTTCGGCGCAGCGAGAGGAGCGATGCGGAGATGCGGAACCCAGATTCGGTCCATGGTCCATCCGATTCGACGCCGACCAAGACGGCGACCCGGCGTCAATTCCTCAAGGCCGGCGGCGCCGTCGCCGCCGCCTCCTTCGCCGCCCCCGCCTTCATTCGGTCGCGCTCGGCCGGCGCCCAAGCCGAACTCGGCGAGGCGGAGCTGACCTTCTTCTTCGGCGCCAACCCCGCCGAGGCGGAAACCCGCCAGACGATCATCGACGCCTTCACCGCGAAGTATCCACAGATCACGATCACGCCCCGGGTGGCCGAAGGCAGTGCCACGGAGGAGATCCAGGTGATGGTCGCCGGCGGTGACGCGCCGGACGTGATGATGGCCTGGGAGCTCGACTACTCGGGGTTGGCCCAGCGCGAAATCTATGCCGATCTCAACGAATTCCTGGCCAACGACGCCGAGTTCGCCGGCGTCATCGAGACGGAGATGGTGCCGGAGCTGCTCGGCATGTTCAATTGGGAAGGCGCACAGTACGTCCTGCCCGAGCAGTATGCCGGCGTCGTCCTCTACTACAACAAGGCGCTCTTCGAGGAAGCCGGCGTCGCCCCGCCGCCCGCTGACTGGACCGATACCTCCTGGACTTACGAGACGTTCCTGGAGACGGCGAAGGCGCTCACCAAGATGGACGGGGACCGCGTCACCCAGTTCGGCTTCGCCGATGCCTGGTGGCCTCCGCTCAGCTCGATGGTGTGGGCGACCAGCAACGGCGGCAACTGGTTCGACACCTACGTCAATCCGACCAAGAGCACCATCTCCGATCCCAAGATGGTCGAGGGCGTGCAATTCTACGCCGATCTAGCCAATGTGCACCGAGTCAAGCCAAACGCCGAGGAGATGTCGACCCAGGCCGGGCAGGACATGTTCATGGGCGGCCGTGCGGCGATGGCGCTTGTCGGGCACTGGTTCTACCCCGCCTTCTCCACGACGGAAGGACTCGACTTTGATATCGGCGTCTTCCCGGTCGGCCCCGGCGGCACCACGCCGAAGACCGACCTCGGCTCGACCGGCCTAGCGGTCAGCGCGACGACCGAGTACCCCGAGCAAGCCTGGGAGTTCGTCAAGTTCTCGACCGGACCGGAAGGGCAGGCAATCATCGCCGAGTCGGGACTCTTCGTCCCGGTCCTGCGCTCCGTCGGCCAGTCCGAGGCGTTCTTGAATTCGCATACGAAGATCCAGAACACGCAGGTCTTCATCGACGCCATCGCCAACAGCGTTCCGCTCCCGATCACACCGGTCTGGAACGAGATCGCCGATGTCTGGGCACGGGAAACCGACCGCATCATGCGCGGCGAAGCCGCCGCGGCCGATGTCTACGCCGAGCTCGAACCGCAGATCAACGATCTGCTCGCGGACGCGTAGAGTCGAAACTACCGCCCTTCACCCCGTCATTCCTCGATCCTCGGAATGACGGGGTGAAGGGCGCGAACTGTCGGATAGACCATTGACGGCGGGAGGATCCGCAAACCCGAGGTCCGTCATCGATGATCCAGACCCTCAAGAAAACCTGGCCGGCGTACCTCTTCATCCTGCCCAACCTGATCGGGGTGGCGGTATTTCTGGCCTTTCCAGTTGCCTTCGCGCTCTGGATGAGCTTCACCGAGTGGGACCTGCTCACCCCCTCGACGTTCGTCGGCCTGCAGAACTATCGCGAGCTCATCACCGAAGACGATCTCTTCTGGACCAGCCTGAAAAACACCGCCTATTACGTCCTGCTGACGGTGCCGACGACGATCGCCATTGGCCTCGGCTTGGCCGTCGCGATGAACCAGGCCGTCCGCGGCATCGCCCTCTTTCGTGCCGCGATCTACGTCCCGGTGCTGATTTCGGGCGTCGCCGTCGCCTTCATCTGGCAGTGGATTTTTACTCCCGACGTCGGGGTGCTCAACGCCATCCTCGACTTCCTCGGTTTGCCTACCGCGGGGTGGCTGACCGATAGCCGGTGGTCCATGCCGTCGATCGCGATCATGTCGGTCTGGAAGAGCGCCGGCTACTTTGCGGTGATCCTCCTTGCCGCCCTCCAAGGCGTACCGCGCGTGCTGTACGAGGCGGCGTCGCTCGATGGGGCCTCGGCGTGGAATCGCTTCCGCAACATCACCGTACCGATGATCGGCCCCGCCCTCCTTTTCGTCACCGTCATTGCCATCATCGGTTCCTTCCAAGTCTTCGACGCCGTCTTTCTTGTCACCAATCAGGGCGGATCGGGCGCGGGCGGACCCGGCACATCGACGTACGTCTACAACCTCCACCTCTACAACAACGCCTTCCGCTTCTTCCAGATGGGCTACGCCTCCGCCATGGCTTATGTTCTCTTCGCCATCCTCTTTGTCATCACCTACGTCCAACTTCGCCTCTGGCGCTCGACCGCCAGCGCCGGATACGAGTTCGTCTGACGAGTCGTTAGGCGTGAGACGTGAGGCATGAGGCGCTACGTCGTCGTTCTCCTAACGCCTAACGCCTCAGCCCTAACGCCTAAGGAGAGCGCAGTGATCGACCAACCCGCCGTTGCTCGCACGGGCGAGGTGTCGTCCGCCAAGCGGAGGGCGATCTTCGGGAGGCCGGCCTACCGGGTCCGGAACCAGGCGCTCGCCTACCTCGCCTTGGGTGCGATGTCGATTGTGGCGCTCTTTCCGATCGTCTGGATGATCTCGACCTCACTGAAGAGCGCGGGCGATATCTTCGCCTGGCCACCCCAGCTCATCCCCGATCCGGTTGTCTGGCGAAACTATCCCGATGTCTTCGACACCCTTCCCTTCGGCCGCTTCTTCGTCAACACGGCGCTCTACTCCACCGCGGTCACTGTCGGCCAGTTGGTCTTCTGCTCGTTAGCGGGCTTCGCCTTCGCCCGTCTCGTGTTCCCCGGCCGGGACGTCATCTTCCTCCTCTACCTGGGCACGATGATGATCCCGCACACCGTCACCCTCGTCCCCAGCTTCATCCTCATGCGTTGGTTCGGATGGCTCGACACGGTGTGGGCGATGACGGTGCCCGGCATGTTGGGCAGCGCCTTCGGCACCTTCCTGATGCGCCAGTTCTTCTTAACCATCCCCAAGGAACTCGACGACGCGGCGACGATCGACGGCGCCAGCCGGTTCCGCATCTACTGGCAGATCGACCTGCCCCTCGCCAGGCCGGCGATGGCCGTGCTCTCCGTCTTCACCATCACGTACGTCTGGAACGACTTCGTCTGGCCACTCATTATGTTAAACAGCGAAAATCTCTATACCTTGACCCTCGGCCTCTCCGCCTTCCGCGGCGACATCCAGAGCCAGACGTTCTGGGCGCTGCTGATGGCCGGCGCCGCCATGGCCGTCGCTCCCCTCGTCTTCATCTTCGTTTTCACCCAACGCTTCTTCACCGAGGGCATCGCCCTCACCGGCTCCGGCGGCCGCTAGTGCATGATCAAGCGGCCTGTTCGGGAATCGGGAGATGGTCATGATACGGACAATCCAAGGCGGCACAGACGCGCGCGGCCAGTTCCCGCGCCGCCAGCAACCGGGTCGGCTCGACGATCTTGCGCTTGGTATGAATCCACTTCGGTTCGATCGGGTTGAGCCAGGGACTCTTGATCGGCAACTGACAGACCACCAACCGCACGCCCTCCCCGGTCGTCTTGACCAGATGATTGTGCTCGCTGACCCAGGCGCGCACCTGCTTGCTGATATGCCAACTGGCGTTGTCCCAAATCAGCACCAACGCCGTCTTCCCCCGCGCCGCCGCTTCCGCACAACACCACCCGACAAACTGGGTGGTGACGGCGCTGAGGGGGCGACCATCGAGGAAGCGCAACCACACCTCCTGCGTGGCTGGCAGCAGCAACCCATAACACGCCAACGCTTTGCCATCGCGATCATCCGACGCGACCGCCTGCTCGATCAGCCGCAGGGGCTGGTCTCCGGCCGCCCAGGCATGCAGGGGCGGGGCGGCCAAGCGACTCCACCAGACTTCATCGGCAAAGCCGACAAGCCACTCGGGGTGAGCCGCACTCAGCCGCAGCAGCCGGTCGCGCTGGCTTTTTTTCGGGTGTACGCCGGATCGGGACTGGTGATCCACTGCTTGGCTCGTAACCACCGCACGCCGAGGCGGACCAGCGTCGCCCGCACTGTCTCCCCGGTCACCAACTGGTCGGTCAAGCCCTGGCGGAAGACTTCCTGGGCCGCGAGCTCCAGGGTCCACAGACTGGTCGGATGGCCGAACTCGCGGGGGCTGTGGTGGAGCAACGCGCGCAGCCGTTCGGCGGTGGCGGGGGTGAAGGCGGCGTAGATGGTATGGGCGCGGGAGGAGCCTTTGGTCAGCGCCGCCACACCGCGGTCGGTAACGGCGTGGATCGCGTTGCGTACGGTCTGCTCGTCGCAGCCGAGCTCGTGCGCGATCTGCGGCACCTGGCGACCGGCGGCACTGGCCCGAACGATTTGGCAGCGGCGGAGGGTAAAGGCGTCGGCCGAGCGGAGACCGGCTGCCACGGCGTCCTGCTCGGCCTCGTCGAGCGGACGCACAAAGATCGGAGGTTTCATGCCTGGAAATGTACCACATAACCGATTACCCGCTCTGATCGAGCACTAGTGCCTGTGAAAGGAGTATTCATGCCTTCAACCAACGACAACTGCATCATGGTCGTCGGGGGGCACTCGGCGGACGCGGAGATCATGGGCGGGGCGGCGGTGCTGAAG
>JBOGUE010000466.1:0-11554 GCA_050695955.1 Thermomicrobiales bacterium
GCTCTCGCCGATGACAAACCCGGTACCCAGCCTCCGCCATCTGGTCCGCCGCGTAGACAATCGCGGTCGGTGGTTCCGGCAAATCAAGTAACTCCTCGGTCAGCGCTTCTCCAGCTTCGGCGTCGAAGCCGCGGTAGCCGTCGCGAGCGCGGATGCAGTCCGGGTTCGGCACGAAGTTTGCGTCGACGATGGCGGTGAGATAGCCGGCCCGCTTCTCGAAAGAGGTATAGGTCTGGTCCGGACCGTTGACCAACCCGATCCGGCGATGGCCGAGCTCGACGAGATGACGGACGGCAAGGTAGGCGCCCCGTTGACCGTCGGCGGCAACGCTGACGACTCCCATGTCCGGTACGTGACCACCGATGATGACGACCGGCAGCCCTCGCGCCTGCATGGACTCGACTACCGCGCGATCGACGATGCCCCCACTCATGATGACGCCGGAAACCGCCTTGAAGAAGGGATCCCCCTCGTCCGTCAACAACAGCGATGATCGTTGCCAGGGATAGGGAATGTATCCGGCTTGCAGGCAGGCGACCTCGATGCCGCCAAGGACCTGTTCCAGGATGACGTCGAGACTGCGAGTCGCCGAACCGCTCGACCGGTGGCTGTGGGTCAGGCCGATCATCGGTTGCGTCCGCGTCCGGCCGTTGGCGCTACCCGCGATCGCCAATTGCGCGGCGGCCTCCGCCACCGCCTGCTTGGTCAGGACGCTGACGCGATCGCTGCCATTGAGCGCGCGGGACACGGTCGACACCGAAACCCCGACGGCCTCGGAGATGTCGCGTAGGGAAACCCTGGGCGGCATCTTCATCGACTCCTTGACTCCAGAATGCGTGGCGTTGTGCAACGCATCGTATCACCGCCTTTGGCATTGTGCAACGAACCGTTTCGGCCCGAGTCAAGGTGACAGGGCGCCGCCGAGGCGCGAAGATACCCGCGATCCTGCCCAGCATCCTGCCACTTGCATCAGCGGTGACCGCGGCTCAGGAAGGACGAAGGCGAGATGGACCGAGAACAGTTACACGGGTCGCGGATGCTCCAGCGCGAAGCGGAACTACCGGAGGCGCGTGCCAAGGAGCGAATTGCGCTCGACCTCGAATATGGGCTGCCGTCGGCAGCGTCGATTGCCGATCGGACGATCCCGCTCTTCAATCGCTCGCGGTCGCGCTACCACGCCGGCGGCACCTTCATGGGCGCCCCGTTCCTTGATGACATGCGCCAGCTTGGGGGGCAGGACATCGCCGTCGTCGGCGCCCCACTCGACGCGGGCACCACGTACCGCTCTGGCACACGCTTCGGCCCTCAAGCGATGCGGCTGATTTCCGGCCTCTCCTCGGGCTATAACTTCGAGGCGGGGATCGACCTGCGGGAAAGTCTGACCATGGTCGACGTCGGCGACGTCACCGTCATTCCCGCCAACATCGAGAAGAGCTTCGACCAAATCGATAAGGCGCTCGCCTACATCCACGAGCGCGCCGTGTTCCCCGTCGTCCTCGGCGGCGACCATGCGATCGGCTACCCCGACATTCGCGGCCTTGCGCCCTACGTTGACGGCAATGTCGGCATCATCCACTTCGACCGCCACTCCGACATGTCGGAGACGAACCTCGACGAACGGATGCACGGCACGCCTTTCTTCCACGCCACGAATATTCCAAATGCACCGCCATCGAACCTCGTCCAGATCGGGATCGGCGGCTGGCTTGGCAACCGCGCCGGCGTGCGCAACACCCGCGAGCGCGGCGCGACGGTCATCACTATCACCGACCTCGACCGTTGGGGGATCGAGCGCGTCGCCGAGATGGCGCTCGAGATTGCCTGGCGCAATGCCAAGGCGGTTTTCCTCTCCTTCGACGTCGACTCGATGGACCCGGCCTTCGCGCCCGGAACCGGCACGCCGGAGTCGGGCGGCCTCCTGCCGCGCGAGGCGTTTCGGCTGCTCCAGATCGTGACCCGTGAAGGGCTGGCCGGCATGGAGGTGGTCGAGGTGGCGCCGCCGTACGACGTCGGCGACGTCACCTCGTTGCTTGGCGTGCGTGTGATCCTGGAGGTCTTGGGCACGCTGATTACCAACGGCAAACTCGGGAGTCCGCGTCCCGTAGCAGGCGAACTGGCGTCGATGCCGGCGACGGATACAAGGTAATGGACGGCCCGTCTGCTTGAAGCGCGCGCGTTGGGCTGTCATCATCCGTGCGTGAAGCGCGCGCAGGAGACCCAACCGCTCCCACGCCCCTTGAACGGCGCCGTTACCGCGGATGGCAACATCGTCTTCCCGTCCGACCCGGAACCGGTTGCACCGCGCCGCCGTCGGCGCTCCTTGTGGAGCGAGGTGCGGCGTTGGCTGTGGACCCTCGGCATCTTTGTCTGCCTGGCCGCCGTGCTCCTCGTCGCCTCGCTCTTCGCCGCGATATACATCCAGGCTCGATCCGACCAGACGCGACCGGTGGATGTCATCGTCGTTATGGGCGCTGCCCAATTCGACGGTCGCCCCAGCGCCGTCCTCCGTGCTCGGCTCGATCAAGCCCTCGCCGCGTACGAAGCGGGCAATGCGCCCTTCGTCGTCGTCACTGGCGGCCAACAAGCCGGCGACCGCTTCACCGAAGCCGAGGCCAGCCGCGACTATCTGATCGAGCGCGGCGTCCCCGCGGACGCGATTCTGATGGAAGGCGAAGGCTCCAACTCCTGGGAGAGTCTGCAAGCGGCGGCGCGACTCCTGGAGGAACGCAACTTCGAACGCGTCCTGCTCGTCAGTGACGGCTTCCATCTCTTCCGCGTCAAGCTCATGGCCCGCGAGCTCGGCCTCGAGTCCTTCGGCGCCCCGGCCGAAGCGAGCCCAATCAAGACGTGGTCCGGCTCCGAATTCGGCTTCGTCATCCGCGAGGCCGCCGGCGTCGTCGCTTTCCAATGGGACCTATGGTGAGTCCCTAGGTGGCTTCCATCACCCATAACATCTGCTTCGACCGCCGGCTGAACGGCTCGCGGTCATAGTTGCCGTATTTCGCGACCGGCTTCATATTCGCGTGGAGCATCAACAACTCCAATTCCCTCGGGAAGTACATGTGCCAGGCTAAATCGTCGGTGAATCGCTCGTGTTGCCCATCGGCCATGTAGAGTTCGTAGAAATAGGTGGTCATGTCGAGTTGGGTCGCCGCGTCGTAGCGCTCGGTGGCAAAGCGCAAGAATCGGGTGATGCCGCGGTCTGGAGCGGCCAGATCCAGCTCAAGCCGCATGGCTGGGGTGCGTTCGGCCTCGGCCAGGTACGAAAGCGACGGCGTCAAGATGTCGATGGCGAACCACCCGCCCGGCGTGAGGTGTCGTTGGACCGCTCGCAAACACGATATTTGGTCCTCATGGTCGTAGACGTACATCAGCGAATTGAGACCGATCACAATCAGGTCGAACTGCTCCCCAAGATCAAATTCGGCCATATCGCCCTGGACGAAGCGGACCGCGCTCCGCGACGGTGCGGGGAGCGCTAGGGCTTGGTCGCGGGCGCGATCCAAAAACGGCTCACTGATATCGAGCCCCACGATCTGAAAGCAGGAGTGCGCGGCGAGTCCGGGCTCGATCAGCGGTAACGTGATGCGCCCGGTGCCGCAGGCCAAATCGAGCACGCAAGCGGCGCGTCGCTCTTCCAGCAAGCCGATCCAATACGGGAGGTCAAGGTTATAGCCGCCGGTCTCCAGATCGTAGATCGTTGCGTTATCGTGCATGAATCCCCCAGACACATCTCGCCGCTGATCAGTGTTGCAAAACAGCCTGTAGATTCGACCGAAATCGCGCCGTCGTCAAGCAGACTGGAGGTTTTAGGATTCGTGTAAGGTAACGCACGCTGCAATTGAGTTATTTCGCCCATTGTCGTGAAGACCGGGCAATGGAACGGGAGGAGACGCTGCAATGACTGATGGCGGCCCACGGTGTACTGTCACGGAAGTGACGCTGCCGCGCGGCATTCGCGCGGTGCGGTTGGAGAGCGAGCTCGTCGCGGTCACCGTGCTGCCGGACAAGGGTGCCGACATCTACGAATTGATCCACAAGCCTCGGCGGCTCGATGTCCTCTGGAAGAGCCCATGGGGCTTGCGCCGGCACACCGGCGGCATCCCGGTCGCCACCAATTCGCATACCGCCTGGTCCGACGCCTACGAAGGCGGCTGGCAAGAAATCTTCCCCAGCGGCGGCGGTCCATGCGTCTACAAAGGGGTCGAGCTCAATTTTCACGGCGAAGCCTCGACCCTCGCCTGGGACGTCGAAGTCGGACAGGACGCGGGCGATGCTGCCGAGGTGCGCTTCAGCGTGCGGCTGGCGCGCAGCCCATTCCTGATCGAGCGCGTGATGCGGGTCGAGGCAGGAAAGCCTTCGCTGCATTTGCGTGAGCGGATAACGAACGACGGCGGTGAGCCGGTGGACTACATGTGGGGCCACCACCCCGCCTACGGCGCCCCTTTTCTCGGCGGCGCCTGCCGGATCGATACCAACGCGCGAACGATCCGCGCCGACGACGAGTACAACCCCGAAACGAATCCAATGGACCTCGACGGTCGCTGTCAGTGGCCGTACGCCGAGCGGAACGGCGTGACGACCGACCTCTCGCGCGTGCCTGGTCCGGACGAGCCGCGCGCCATGCTCGGCTACCTGGGCGACTTCGATGGCGACACCGCCTGGTACGGCATGACCAACACCGATCTGGGCGTTGGTATTGGCCTTGCCTGGCCTGTAACCGCTTTTCCGTTCGCCTGGTTCTGGCAAGAGATGCACGCCACCCCCGGCTTTCCTTGGTACAAAGGCGTCTACGTCATGGCGATCGAACCCGCCACAAGCATTCCCGGCCAGGGCCTAACCACTGTCATCAACAAGACCGGCTACCATCGGACACTCAACCCCGGCGAATCCGCCGACGCCGAGCTCCGCGCCGTCTTCTACGAATCAACGACCGGCGTCAAGCAGATTGCTGCCGACGGCACAGTGACGACGACGAAGTGATCGCCTAGCGATCCGTTTTTTGGCGTGCCAATGCTTCGAACCGGTCGATATCCGCGCGGATGACGTCGAGACTCGATGCCCAAAACTCTTGTGCGCGGATGTCAATGCCGAAGTGAGACGCCAGAGCCGCGGCGTCTGCCATGCCCGTCGCCGACAACAAGTCGTCGTAGCCGGCCTTGAACGGCTCCGGATCGGATTGATAGTGCGCATACAGTCCGAGGCCGAAGAGCAAGCCGAACATATACGGGAAGTTGTAGAACGCGTGGTCGACCGCGTAATAGTGGGGCTTGACCGCCCACATGTATGGGTGGAGCACGTCGCCGTCCAGGCCGTCACCGTAGCTCTCCCACTGGGCGTCGAGCATCAACCCGGCAAGGTTGTCGATCGACAGTTCGCGTACCGCCCGGCCGTCGAAGACGCGTTGCTCGAAGAGGAATCGGCTCATGATGTCGACGACCACCTGGGTGGAGTCCTGGAGCGAGCCGTCGATGATCGCCAACTGCTCTTCCTCGTCGGATTCGGCCAAGGCGGCGTGGCGGACGATCGTCTCGCAAAAGATGCTCGCCGTCTCGGCCAGCGTCGAGGGTGTCTCCCGTTGCAGCATCGTTCGCTCGGCGAGGTTGAGATTGTGGTAGGCGTGACCGATCTCGTGGGCAACGGTGCTCATCGCACCATACGACGCCACGTAGTTGACCAGGATGCGCGACTCGTCACCCCGAAGCGACATGCAAAAGCCGCCGCCACTCTTGCCGCTGCGTGGCTCCGCATCGATCCACCGCTCATCGAACGCTCGCGCCGCGAACGCGCTGAGGCGCGGCGAGTAGGAACCGAAGTGCTCGACGATGAAGGCGATCGCTTCCGACCACTCCCAGGTGCGCTTGGACCGGCCCACCGGCGCGAAGAGATCGTAGAAGGGAAGACGTTCCGCGCCGAGCAGTCGTGCCTTCGCCTTCAAGTAGCGTCGGAAATCGGGAAGGGCGTCGCGCGCCGCCGCGTGCATGGCGTCGAGTGTCGGCTGGTCGATGTGGTTCTGGAAGAGCGCCTGATCGAGGGCAGTGCGCCAGCCGCGCCGGCGGAGTAGCGTGATCGACTCCCCCTTGATGCTGTTCAGCGCCGCCGCAAAGGGCACGGCATTCGCTTGCCACGCCGCGATTTCCCCTTCGTATCCACGCCGCCGCACGTCCCGATCCTCATGGTACGCCAGGTTGCGTATTTCGCTCATCGACAGGCGCCGCGTTTCGCCTTCGAGTTCGAACGGGACGGCGATCTGCGACCAGACGTTGAGGAAGAGCTTTTCCCAGGAGTTGCCGCCGGTGACGTGCAGCTCCGCCGCCAGCGTCTCTTCCACCGGCGACATCAAATGCCGGGCGCGCTCGGCGGCCATGCGCAGCCAGTATTCGTGGTCACGTGCGACCACACTCTGTTCCAGAAGCTGATCCACGCTGAGCGAACCGATCCAGGCCAGGAGCCGGGTACGAAGCTGCGTGAGACGAACCGCCTGTTGCTCGAATTCACTGAGCCGTGCTTGCGCCAGGTCGTCGCGCGAATTCGTTTCGACGAACCCGGCGATGTAGGCGCGCATCGTCCGCACCGCCCGTACCAGGGCGTCGACCCGGCCGATTATGGCCTCAAAAGCGTGGACCAGCGCCTCATCGATCACGATCCCGTCGCGCTGGCCGATCCCGAGCGCGTCGAAGCGGTGACTTAGGTCATCCATCTGCCCGATCAGCCCCGCGAATCCGGCCTGAAACTCCTCCGATTCGAGGCTGGGGAAAACGACGGTCATATCCCAATGCGGTAACGGCGGCGCCATAATCGCCACTAGCTACTCCTCTCGTCGCAATCGGCCGCGACGCCCCTCGTCAGCGGCGATCGTCGCCTGGCGGTGGCGCGCGGCGGCCATAGTAGCCCGGTCCGCGTTGTGCGAACCACTTTCAATTTGGCCGCGCCGTGCCTATCCCTCATCTTCGGATGACTCCTCATCCACCGGCGTTTCGAGTGACGGCGTCTGTGTCGGTGGGACCTCAGTCGGCGTCGGCGTCGGCTCCGGCGTCGGTGTCGCCGTCGGTTCGAACGTCGCGGTCGGAATCGGTTCCGGCGTGTTCGTCGGTGCGGGAGCTGGTGGCGCGGTTGGCTCCTCGCTCGGCTCGGATGGATCGATGGTCGCGGGGGGTGTTGCCAGATCGGACGGGCACCGACCAATGCATGCGCGATCGCTCGCAATGTCGTCGAAAAGGAGGTCGTAGGTGCGACGGGCGTCGAACTCTCCGAGCACCACCTCGGAAATCGGCTCCGGCACGACCCCCTCGGTCGACCGATGAAGTAGGTTCCCATCGAACCAGATCTCAATCAGTGCCTGGTCACCTGTCCGTTGAACGTGAACTTGAACCTCGTGCCATCGGGACGGGTCGAACTCCTCCAACACCTCGACGCGTCCAATGGCGTCGTTGCTGTACGCGATCTCGCCCTCACGAGTAACGAAGGTAGTCACGATTGGCCGCCCGTCGTCGGAGCGGAGCGTCACAAGCGAAACCTCGTTGTCGCCCTGCTGCCTCGACGTGAACCTGACGCGCACGTAGAGTTCGTCATGGCGACCGAGCTCCATCCGGGCGAACGCGGGCGCTCCCGGCGACGATGTCGTCCCGGCGTTGGCCGCGCGCGCCGCCCAGACGCCGGAGGTCGCGTCGCCTTGTTCGACGACGACTCCCGCGGACTCGGTCCAGCGCGATAGGTCGGCGGTTTCGAAGTCGTCGACGAACGGCAGCACGGGGTCGGGAGTCGCCGTCGGGTCTGCCGGCGGTGACGGAGCCGGTGTCGGCTGAGGGGTCGGGCTCGGCGACGCCAACGCCGGTGCGGCTGGTCCCGTCGGTGGCCGTTCCACCGAGGCAGCGCCGGTCTCTCCTGGAACGGTTTCGATGACAAGTTGGGGAGGATCGGCGCCGTTGCGCGACGAGAAGATGGCCGAGTCGTTCGACGTCGTCGCCAGGACGAACGTATATGTGCCGTTTCCGTCAACATACCCCAACACATCGAACTCGACCCACGAGCCGGGTGTGAGGGCGCCCCTGTCGTCCCGCGGCGTCGTCGACCGCGCTGGTCGGTTGTTCCAAGTGATCCCCGTTTCAGTCCAATCGTTGTTGGCGATGAAGACCGCCGGGCCGTTCGACGTCCCGTAGTCGGTCCGATCCGGCACGTAGACCCGCAGCGTCGCGCTCTGCACCACGCCAGATAGACCGTTCAGGTCGAATCGCACATAGCTCTCGATGTCGGGGTCGCTGCCGGCTTCGGTTTTGAGCTGTGAAGAAGAGCCGTACCGCGAGTCGGGACGGGCCTCTTGCACGAGCGCATCGGCATTCGCCGCAAAGGTGCGGACCGTTGGCTGGGCTGCTGTCGTCACCGTGATCGCGTTGCTGAGCTCCGACACATTGCCGGCGGCGTCTCGCGCCCGAACTTCGTACTCGTACGTCGTCTGACTTTGCACAAGAGCATCGACGTAGCTGGTCTGCGCCCCGATCGTGGTCAACAACACGCCGTCCCGGAAGACGTCGTAACTGGTGACGCCAACGTTGTCGGTCGCGGCGCTCCAAGTCAGGCCGATTTGTCGCGCCGCTGTGTCCACAGCAGTCAGGTCTTGCGGCACGCTCGGCGCGATGGCGTCATCCCCACCGCCCGTGGTCTGGATTTCGAGTCGCGGCCGATTCGCCGTGGCTTCGCGCGAATAGGCCGACAGACCGTCGGTCGAAGAGGATACGAGGACAAAGCTGAACGTGTCGTTTCTGGTGACCCAGGACGTGACGTCCCAGGCGACCCAGGTGTTGCTCGGGATGGCGCCCTTGTCGTCGCGCGGGCCCGCCACCCGACCGGCGCGATTGTTCCACGTCATACTCGTTTCCGACCAATGAGTCCTCGTCCGGTAGACGGCGGGCCCGTTGTTGGTGCCGCTGTAGACGTAGACCCAGAGCTTCGCGCTCGTCACCTGGCCGCTGATGCCAGCGACGTCGAACCGGAGATAGCTCTCGCTGTCCGGGTCAGAACCGCCCTCGACTTGCAACGCGGTGGACGTGCCGAAATTCTGCGCCGGATACGCCTGCTTGACCCGCGTGTCGGCCACCGGCAGGAAGCCCGGCACGTCGGCAGTCTGATAGGACGCGGCGTAGGTCACGGGTGTCGCGGGCGTGGTGATGGCGTGCGATTGGGCGCCGCCATCGGACCAGGAGAGCCAAGCGAGCGAGGCGCTGCCCGATCCGGTTTGGTCCGGGGCATTGACATCCAGGACATATCCCTGCCAGGACGTGACGGCGGCCGGAGCGATGACTGCCACGCCGTTGACCTCGATTGCGAGGCCGGGCGGCGTCGTCGCGAAGGTGACGTCGACCGTGTGCGGTTGCAGATTCTGACTGATCGTCTTCGCCAGCCCGTTGCTGTCGGTCGCGGTCAGTTGAATTTCGAGGTAGCTGTTCGTCGCCGCCAGCAAATCCTCGGGCGCTGGCGCCTGGAAAGTGATGTTGTTGCCGTTCGTCGGCGGCAGGTACGGATGCGTGTGGCTGTCGTGGTGCAAGATCACCTGCCAACTCAGCGCCGAGTCGGGGAGTGCGCCATCATCGGCGTCGGTCGCGCTGCCGCTCAGGGTGATCGTCTCGCCAACGGAAAAGGTCTTGTTGGTCGTAGGCGCGGAGATGACCGGCGTCGGCTGCGTGTTGCCGGCGTCGATCGCGATCGTCGTCGCGTCGGTCGCGCCGCGACTGTCGCGCACGGTCAGCGTCGCCGTGACCTTCTCGCGCTCCCCGTATGTATGGGTGACCTGAGCGCCGGTTTCATGGGCGCTGCCATCTCCAAAATCCCAGTCGTAGGTTAATGGGTCGCCGTCAGGATCGGAACTGTCCCGACCGTCGACCCGTATGGTCAGCGGCAATGGTCCGAACGTCTTGTCGACTTCGATTTCGGCCCGCGGTGGGCGATTCGCCTGCCCGGTATAGGCGATGCGGCGGACCTGGCCGCCTCCATCGTACGTCGTGTAGTAAAGTGCTTGAGATTGGCCGTGTGGGCCGAAAGTCATCGCGATCGGTCCGGGGATGCCGGATGCGAACTCGCTCACCTGCCCGTCGATCAGGCTCCACATACGTCCGCACGTGTAGTCGCCAAATAGATACGCGCCGTCATAGTTCTCCGGCCAGACGCCGTTCGGCACGAATGCGCTGCCGGTGATCGAGGTGCAGGATCCGTGACCATAGGCGTAGAGAGGGTTGGTCATGCCAGCCGGCGGTGCGCCGCAGTCAGAGGTCGAACCGTTGGCGCAGAAGCCTTCTCGGACGTTCCATCCGTAGTCCGCCCCTTTCCGCCCGACGTCGATCTCCTCCCAAAGGTTCTGCCCCACGTCGTTGATATAGAATCGGGTGATCGACTCGTTCGGGTTGAATGCAAAGCGGAACGGGTTGCGCAGGCCCGTGGCAAAAATCTCCTGGCAGACCCGCCCGGCCGTCGTGCGCCCGGTGAGCGCGCAGCGGTCGCTGTTGGATCCCATAAATGGGTTCGACGACGGCACGCCACCCGTCTTCGTGATCCGTAAGATTTTGCCGGAGAGGCGGTAGAGATCGCGCGCGTTTCCGTTTTGGCCGGCGCAGTTTGACGGACTATCGAGGTCGCATCCGCCGTCGCCGATGGCGACGTAGAGGAGGCCGTCGTTGCCAAAGGCCAGGTCGCCAGCATTGTGATTGCCGTTCGGCGATGGCATGTTGTCGAGCAAGATCACTTCGGAGGCCGGGTTAATCGTGCTGGCCGATCCCAACATGAAGCGCGATACCCGATTGACCGGGCTGCGCGAGGTATTGCGGGCGCACATGCTATCTCCCGCCCAATCGTACGTGTAATAAAGATAGACATAACCGTTCGAGGAAAACGACGGATCGACCGCCACCCCGAGCAAGCCGCGCTCGAAGTCGGCGCAAACTCGCCCTGAGAGGTCGAGTGCCGGGGTTGAACGTAGCGTGCCATTGCTGTAGAGGCGCAGCCGCCCGCCCTGGGTCGTAATCAACACCCGGCCTTCGGGCGTGAATGCCAGATCTGTCGGAGCGCCGACCGACGCGATGGCCGTATCGGTGAAGTTGCTCGGCACGGCTGCAGGCGCTTGTCCTGGCTGAACCAACGCGGCCACCAGGAGCAGGACGCCAAGGACGAGGGCCTTGCCCCCGTGAGCCAGCGTCGGCAGCCGCATGGTTACGTCCAGCCAGCAACGCGCGCCCGTAGTGGGGCGGAAGGACTTCGCCATGGTCTGTCCCTTTGGTGCGCGTCAATTGGGCAAGACTGCGCCCGGTTCTCAGCATGCATGAGAACCGCTCGCGCGCAAATAGGCATTAAGGGATGCGTCGCCGCGGGAGAATTGGCACAGGCCGGGTGCTACCATCGAGCATGATCGGTGCGTACGGTCCGCGTGGGCGCCGATGGGACTGAACGATTCGCGTCTTGGTTGACATCGATTCCAGCGATCGTTAGCCTAGAGATGACCGTACATTGCGGTAAACGAGTTGGGGCTTGGGAATCGGCAGCGGCGCGGGCCGTGGGCGGGGGATATGGC
>JBOGUE010000467.1:0-7120 GCA_050695955.1 Thermomicrobiales bacterium
GATAGCTGATAGCTGATAGCTCGTACAAAACAAAGGGCAGGAGCGTTGCCGCTCCCGCCTGCCGGTTCGTTTGGATGTTCGCTGGGGCCTTCGCCCTACTCGCTACGCACCCTCCGACCAGCAGGCATGGGCTTGGTAATCATGATGCCGGTGATGGCAATCATGCTGTCAGTAGTGGTGCCGGTCGTGATAGCGCGCACAATCTCGCTCATGGCAGCACTATAAACGGTGAAGCGTTGCAGCGCAAGACCCCATGTGGCGTGTTTGGTCGTCGGGAAGGGACCTGCGCCGGACTCCGCTCCCGCGCGGCTTCGCCGCGCACCGGCCAACGGCCGATAACGGGCGTGACAACGATAACGGTCCGCCACAACCAACCGACCTGGTAGCACAGGGCTAACCGGCCGCTTGCGCGGCTTGTCACCCCGCGGGCGACGGGAGCGGAGTCCGGCGCAGGTCCCTCCCCTACGAACGACGGATGCGGCGCCATTATTCGGACACGGTGACGTCGGCGAGGAGGTGGGTGACGTCGTCGAAGGTGAGGAGGCCGGCTTCGACGTCGGGGGCGAGGGCGGCGAGGGCGCGGAGGCGGAGGTCCTCGGGGGAGAGGGGTGGACGGTCGGGCAGGTAGCCGTGATCGGTGAGGTAGGTGCGCAGCTCGTTGGTGCGCTCGGGGCCGAAGCGGTGGACGGCGCCGCCCTCGAGCTCAGCAAGGAGGGAGACCGCGCTGTCGTCGCACTGGTCGAGGATGTCGGCGACGCGGGGGAGGAAGGTGCCGGAAACGGCGCCCGAGATCGCGAGCGTCTGCCGGTCGAATGGGCGGCTACGGCCGATGCACCAGCCGTCGACAATCGCTTGCACCAAACGGCAGCGGGCACGGATGCGGGCCATGTCATCGGGGGAGAGATCGACGATTCCCGACCCGCCGTGGTCGATGAGGTGACATAACTGTCCCCAGGTGCCGACGCCGGTGTGCATGAGACGGTGGAGCGTGCTGAGATCGGTGACGAGATACCAGAGGTGGACGTGGCCGAGACCGTCGCCCCACGGGTCGATGCGAGGAACGCCGATTAGGTCGCGGTAAGTCGCGCGGTCGTGGCCGTCGGGGATGGGAAGCGCCGGCGGCGGCCTCACGACCACGTTGAGGACCGGTGGCCGGTCCGCTTCAGCCAGACGGCGGACGTCGGCCAGGTCGATGATGCGGAGGGCAAGGTTCGCGTCGAGGAGCCGCTCCTCCCACTTCGCCACCTCGCCCTGCTGCGCGGTAAAGTAGAAGATCTGACGGCCAGTGCGGGCGATCTCGATGGCGGCGTCGATCATGGCGCCGGCACGGAGGTCGTCGGAGTTGCCGAGGGTCTCGTCGAGGATCAGGGGCAGCCGCGGGCCTTGTTCGACTTCTTCGACGAAGGCGATGCGGACCGCCATCAGAAGCTGGATGCGGGTGGCGCTGGAGAGCTCGTCGAGAGCGAAGCCGCGGTCGAGGGTGGTGTCGTAGGCCCGGAAGGCGGGGCCGCTTCGCTCGTCGAAGTCGAGCCGGTAACGGCCGCGGGTAATGCGGGTGAAGATGACGCGCGCCCGGTGGAAGACGTTCGGCCGGGTGAAGTCCTGGGTGCGCTGGCGGACGAAGTCGGCCAGTTCCCAGCCAGCGAGGAGGGCGCTGTCTTCCTCCCGCGCGGCGGCGAGAGCGTGCTTCGCGGTTTGGTGCGCGGCGAGGGCGTCGCTGAGGGCGGACTGCCGCTTGGCCCCGTCGATCAAGGTTTCGATCTGGACAATCTGCCGGGAGACGTCGTCGGCCTGGGCCGCCTGGTCCTCCAATTCGTGGATGTGGTGGAGTAGGTCCTGAGGGCTGAGCGTGCGGAGGTCGACGTCGTTGACGTTGGCGTCTTCGAGACGGGCGTTCGTTTGGTCGATGATGGCTTGCTCTTTCGCCAATTCCTCCTGTGCCGCGTGGAAGGCGGGAAGGTGATCGAGCCAACGGCGGAGCGTCGCCGTGTCGCCCAGTGGGAGCGCGATGCGCTCGCGGAAGGCCGTTTGCTTGCGTTCCAGGTCGTCGATGTTCGGCTGCACGATCTGGTCGAGGGTGCGCCGGGCGTGCTCGTTGGCCGTTGTCGCCATCTCACATTCGAGCCAGCGTTCTTCCAGATCTTCGACGAGTCCGATGGCCGAGGAGACGTCGGCAGCCTGATGCGAGACGAACGGCCCAAGTTGTTCGTTGAGCCGGTGCAGGATGACCTTGAACTCGTCATGCGCCGTCTGGAGGCGCGTCTCGGCGGTGCGTAGCCTGCTGTCCGCCTCCTGCCACTGCACAAGATTGCGGGCGATGACGCCCAAGCTCTCGGCGTCGATGCTGGGCGCGACGCCGAGCCGGGCGGCCAGCTCGGCGCGGTCGTGTTCCAGCATGGCCAGCGCATCAGTGGCGTGTTGCCGTTGTTCGGCCAAGCCCGCCCAGCGTCGCGCCTTCTCGTCGTCGACCAGAGCAAGCTGGAGACGACGGCTCAGCCCATCGGCAAGCTGTTCAATCGCTGGGATCGTCCACGAGGCGGGGTCGTCGAGCCCGAGTTTGCGATATTCGGCTTCGAGCAAATCGGCGGCGGCGGTCGAAGGGGGCAACCGTCGCATCAGGTACACCAGCGCGACGGCGACGAGGACGACGGCGACAAAGGCCCAATGGACCAGCGCGCCGAGTGCCAGCGCCTCGACGGCGATGACGAGTGCGGCGGCCCAGAGCGCGAGGCGGAGCCGGGCCGTCTGCCGGTTTTCCTCGGCGGTAGCAGGCAGGCGCAGGCGGCGCTGCAGGAAGCCGACGCCTTCGCGCAGCCGGTCGAGGTTGGCCGGCGGCTCGACGCCACTGAGCCACAATTCGACCGCGCGGAACGCCTCGCGCTGGGCGCGGGTGGCCTCGAAGCGGCGGGCGAGGGCAACGAGTTCTTCGAAGGCGCCGGTGTCGAGGGCGGCGATCTGGTCGTCGGTGACGGCGGCGCCGACGCGCTGGCGCGCGAGCAGGCGATTGCGGGTCAGCCCCGCGACGTCCGCCGTGGCCGCATCAAGACGCGCGGCAAGGGTCTGCAATGCTTGGCACGCGGCGCGCAATTGGGGCACGAGGCCGTCAGTGAGCGGGGCGCCGGCCAGCCCGGTTTTCGCGCGGCGGGTTTCGGCGGCTTCGACGTCGCGCAATTGGGCGCGGTGCTGTTCGCGGCGGGCCGCCAGGTCGCGTTCGATCTCCTCGAGCAGCTCGATCTCGTTGCCGGTCAGCAGCGCGACCGACGGCGGGAAAGCGTCCAGGCCCCGGCGGACGGCCTCGCGTCGCTGCACCGCCTCGACGTGGGTCAAGGCGATGGCGAAGACGTCGCCCTGGGCGTCGGCGGCGAGCGCGTCCTGGTAGCGGTCGCGGAGGGTGGCGAGCGAGCGTTCCTGGGCGACGAGTCCGTCTTGGTCCCGCCGCAAGTTGCGGACGACGTCGCGCGCGGCGCGGCTGGCGTGCTGCTCCGTGCGGCGGCGGTGGGGGGTGCGGCGGAAACCCAGCTCCTCGACGGCCGCGTGCAGGTCGTAGCCGCCGGCCGATTCGCGCTGGATGGCGGCGGCGAAGGCGGCGTTGGTGCCGTCGATGAGGTCGTGCAGGGTCAGGAGATAGCGGTCGCGCGCCTCGAAGGGGATCTGGCCGAGGTCGGGCATGGGCGCGTCGGCGCCGTCCTGTTGCCACAGCGCGCGGCGATTGTCGACGTCAACGCGCCAGGTGGCGCCATCGAGGTGGAGATGGCCGGTGACGGCGGCGTTCGCCGGGGCGGCAGCCGGCCAAAGGAGCCCTTGCAGCGCCAGCGCGGTCGTTGTTTTGCCGGAGGCGTTCGGCCCGCGGATGATGTTGATCGCGGGCGAGAGGTCGTCGATGGTGAAGTCGAAGTCCTGTCCGTGGAAGCGGCGGATGGCGATCTGCCGAATCGCGACCGGCGCGTTGGCTGGCTGATGCTCCTTGTCGCTCATGGGGCGTCCTGTTTCTGGGCGACGAGCGTGGAAAGGAGCAGCCATCCTTGCTGCCGCAGGTGGTGTATCGCGGCGGTGGCGTCGGGGACCGCGTCGCTGGCAAGCTCGCCGTAGGTGGCGGAATGGTAGAGGTCGCGCAGGCGTTGGGTGGTGCGAGTCACTAACACGTCGTAGGGGGCGGGAGGCTCGTCCTGATCGAGCGCCAGCAGGAGGCGGGCGATCTCACCGGGCGGGTCGGTGACGGTGGCGATTCGCTGGAGGTCGATGGCTGGTCGGGTTGCGATCTCGATGGTGTCGATACAGGCGGTGGCGCGGCCGGCCGCGGGCATCAGGTCGTCGGGTGCGGTGCGGACCCACCCCGGCAGCAGGCGATGAACGGGCGTGTGGCCGGTGAGGGTAATGCGGCAAGAGAGGCATTCCAGCGGGCCGCAATCGGGGCGGGCGAGCTCGTCGTGGAGCGTGGTGCGCAGGCATTCCGCCAGCTTCAGATCGAACGCCTGTTTGTCGGCCACCCCGGTCAGGTCGAGGGAAACCTCGACGTAGCGGACCGGGGAGACGGGGACCAGACGGGGTGCAACCACGCCGCCGGTGGTCAGCTCGACGATCCAGACGCCGTGCACGCCGGTTTCGCCGGGGTCCATGGCGAGCGGGGAGCCGGGATAGAGCACGGGCGGACCGTCGCCCTCGAAGAGGCGTGGCACATGGATATGACCGAGTAGCCAGAGGCCGGCGTCGTGCCGCCGCAACTCCGCCAGGGGCACGGGGCAATAGCGGCTGTCGGGTTGGTCGAGGTCGGCATGGAGCATGGCCAGGATTGGCACGCCGTCCGTGGGCAGGGTTGGCAGGTCGGCGAGGGGGTGGGAGCCGACGTGCTCCTGAGGGAAGGACCAGCCGAGGATGTGGAGGGCAGGGCGGCCGTTACGCCGCACCGTTTCGGTTTCCCAGCGGCCGCCGCGGCCAAGGAGGCGCAGACCGTTGCCGGCCGTGCTCTCGGCGAGGCGGGGCAGGACGTCGAAGTCGTGGTTGCCGGTCACGGCGAAGACGGCGATGCCGGCCGCGGCGAGCCGGCGCAGGCCATTCTCCAGCGGTCCGTAGGCCTCGAAGAAGCGGTTCTCGCGGTCGACGACGTCGCCGCTGACCGCGACGAGGTCGACGTCGTGCTCGATCGCGGCGTTGACGACGGCCTCCCAGGCCGAGGCACAGGAGAAGTGGCGGCCATCGAGCGCGGGCGGGATGCGCGAGGCGCGCCGCCCGATATGGATGTCGCCGGTGCAGAGAACCCTCACCCACCAGCTCCCAGCCACGAAGAGCGTCCGCCGTGCGGGCCGGCGCGACCATCGTGATCGTGTGCGACGCGAGTAGTCGATGCAGGCTAGCACGGCGGTTGATCGGGGTGCAAGACGGTGTCCCTGTCATCGTTCGGAGTCGGAGCCTTTATGACCAGGGGAGGGGGCGGGGATGGCGGAACTGGGCAGTCTCCTCCCCGCGCGCCAGGCGATCGAGGAGGTCGCCGAGTTCATCGGCGGCATGGACTTGATAGGCCGGTTGCTCATCGAGGGCGGCTGGGCGCAGCGGGTAGCGACGGTTCCAGGCCAGCCAGATGCTGATGAGGCCGAGGGCGTTGGCGCCGCGAATGTCGCGCGCGAGGTTATTGCCGACCATGGCGACGCGCGGCCAGGCGGGGGGAGCGATGCCGAGGGCGTCGAGCGCATGCAGGAAGATGCGGCGATCCGGCTTCTCGACGCCGAGGAGTTCCGAGATAGCGAAAGCATCGAAGAGGTCGTAGAGGTCGTGTTGCCGCAGCACGTTGCGGTAGGCGCCGGCGCGGGTATCGGCGACGAGGCCGAGCGGCATCCCCTGCCCCTTCAGCCGGTGGATGAGATCGGCGATGCCTGGCACGAGGTCCGCCCGTTGCGTGACGCCGTCGATTTTCTCCTCGGTCTCTTCGGACATGATGACGTCGCCGAGGTCGAAGAGAACAGCCGCGAGGGTCATGGCCTACCGTCCACCGAACCCGGTGGTGGCGATGCCGCGCACAAAGTACTTCTGGGCCGCCAGAAAGATGACCACCATCGGCACCATGGCGATCAGGGAGCCGGCCATCAGCAGGCCCCATTCGGTGCCGTAATCGGTCTGGAACGAGCGTAAGGCGACGGTCAGGGTGCGCATCTCGGAGGTGCTGACCATGACGAAGGGCCAGAGGAAGCTGTTCCAACTCCCCATGAAGCTGAAGACGGCCAGCGTGGCCAGGGCTGGGCTGGAGAGGGGCATGATGATGCGCCACCAGACCTCGAAGTAGCTGGCGCCATCGACACGCGCCGCCTCCTCCAGCTCGCGCGGAATCGAGAGGAAGTACTGGCGGAGCAGGAAGGTGCCCAACGCGGTGAAGGCCGTCGGGATGATCAACCCCTGGTAGGTGTTGATCCAGCCGAGGTAGCGCATGAGGATGAAATTGGGAATGATCGTGACCTGGCCGGGGATCATGAGCGTGGCGAGGTAGAGGAGGAACATGGCGTCGCGACCAGGGAAGCGCAAGCGGGCGAAGGCGTAGGCGGCCAGCGCCGACGTCACAACTTCGCCGGCGGTGACGCAAATGGCGACGAAGGCGCTGTTGAAGAGGTAGCGGTCATACGGCACCAGGGTCCAGACCTCGCGAAAGCTCTCCAGCGTCGGCGGTCTGGGAATCCAGCGCGGCGGGTAGTCGAAGGCCGCGCCGGGGTCCTTGAAGGCGGTTGAGGCCATCCAGAGGAAGGGCGCGACCATCACCACCGCGCCGATGGTCAGCACGAGGTAGCTGAGGATGCGTCCGGGCGAGAGGTGGACGGTTGGGCGCGATCGGGCGCCGGCCGCGGTTGCCACGATCAGGCTCCTTCCATCTCTAGGCTTCATAGTGGACCCAGCGGCCCTGGAGCTTCCATTGGAGGAGCGTGACCAGGAAGATCAGGGAAAACAGCACCCAGGCGACCGCCGCGGCGTAGCCCATCTCCAGGAAGACGAACGCTTGCTCCCAGATGTGGAAGACGATGGTGCGGGTGGCGTTGGCGGGACCGCCGTCGGTCAGGATTAGGACCGCATCGAAGACTTGGAGCGAGCCGATGACCGAGATCACGAGGACGAAGAAGGTGGTGGGGGTGAGGAGGGGGAG